>NZ_JBISWJ010000089.1:0-38387 GCF_044462225.1 Kocuria kalidii
CGACATGGCTGGGGACTCGGCGGTCAGGGATGGGGACTCGGCGGTCAGAACAGTGCCGAGCCGGGGTGTGCGGGTCCGGGTCGAGGCATGCCCGGGCCGAGGGTCAGGCGGTCAGCGCTCGGCCACCTGCCGGGAGATGCGCTTCGAGGTGCGGGCGACGAGCTTCTCGAGCGGCCCCTGTCCCACCGCGCGCTGCCACGCGACGGCCAGCAGGCCGAACACGGCCACCTGCATCCAGAACCAGAACCCCGGGTGCAGGTCGTGGATCCCCGTGGCGAGGAAGAGCAGGTGCAGGGTGTAGAGCGTGAACGTCATGGACCCGGCGGCGGCCAGGGGCGTCAGCCACTTGCCGACCACTCTCGCCAGCAGCAGGAACGCCCCGAGCGCGAATCCGGCCATGCCGAGGCTGATGAGCAGCGCGAGGGGCGTGTTGGTGTGCGGGCCCGGCACCACGAGCCACCAGAGAGTGGTGGTCGGCAGGGACGGCTCCGGACCGAACACGAGGATCGCGTCGATCTGCTCCTCGGACATCCACGGGGTGGCCGACCAGATCCGGTCGTAGACCCCGAACACCAGCAGCGCCGCCATGGACACCGCGTAGGCGAGCAGCGCCAGCGCCGCGCCGGCGCCCGCGAGCCACAGCTGCACCCGCCGGCTGGTGAGGTTCATCCGGCCCAGGGCGATCCCCGCGCACAGGTAGGCCATGTACGGCAGGGCCGGGTAGGTGCCGGTCAGCAGCAGCTGGGACAGGACGGTGACCGGCTCCGTGACGAGGTTCCACAGCGTGGGATTGCCGTAGACGTGCGCGGGCAGGACGTCCAGGGACCACTGCATCAGGAACGGTGCCACCAGGAGGAACGCGGCCGAGCTGACGAGCAGGTGACGGATGCGCAGGCCCAGGAACGGGATGGCCAGCAGGAAGAACATCCCGTAGTAGATGAGGATGTTGTTCACCGGCGGCGCGACGAAGCCCACGAGGAACCCCACGAGGGCGATCACCGCGGCACGGCCCACCAGTCCCGCCCGGTCCCCGGCCAGCCGCCGCCCGGTGTGCGGAGTACGGCCGCCGGAGAGGAACGCGAGGCTGACCCCGGCCAGGGTCGCGAAGAGGGCGGCCGAGTGGCCGGCGAACAGGGACCAGCTCAGCGAGGCGCGCTCGTTCTCCGCGTCCCACACGGGCAGGGTGTGCACGGCGACCATGCCGAGCAGGGCGAAGCCCCGGGCGGCGTCCACGCCGATCAGCCGCCGCCGGGTGCGCCTCCCGGAGGCCCCGGGGACGTTGAGCACCGCGGTGCCCCCGCCGCGCGTGGCGGCCGCACGGTCACCGCTCACGGGTCGGCCCTCCGGCAGACGTGGTCCCGACGGCTGCGGACGAGGTCCCGACCGCGGCGGACGTGGATCCGACAGCGGCAGACGTGGCCCCGGCGGCCGCGGACGTGGTCCCGACGGCGCCAGGTGCGGACCCGTCGGCTGCCGCCACGGCCCCGGCGACGCCGCCGTGCAGCGGACGGATCGGGTTGCCGCCCCAGGTGCTGCCGCCGGGCACGGTCTCCTGGGCCATGACCAGGGAACCGGGGCCCACGGTGGCGCCGGCCTCCACGGTGCTGCCGGGGAGGACGAAGCTGTTGGGCCCCAGGGTGGAGCCGGCCTCCATCGACACGGGCTGCAGCCGCATGATGCGGTCGTGGAACAAGTGGGTCTGGAGCACGGTGCCGCGGTTGACGGACACGCCCCGGCCCAGGTGGACCAGGTCGAACTCGGGCAGCCACCACGTCTCGCACCACACGCCCCGCTCGATCCGGGCGCCCATCAGCCGGGCCCAGACGTTGAACACCGGGGAGCCGACGGCCAGCCGGATGAGACCGGGCACGGCCAGGGACTCCGCGAAGGTGTCGGCGAGCTCGTTGCGCCACACGAAGGAGCTGAACAGCGGGCGCTCGCCCTCGCGGAAGCGGCCCATCAGCGCCCACTTGACCAGCACGGGGACCAGGGCGGCCAGCACACCGGCGGCGAGCACCACGGGCGTGGCCCACAGCAGCGCCGAGACGATCCCGTCGAGGCCGCCCCCGGCGTTCATGTAGACCGAGGTGAGGACGAAGACGATCGCGAGGTCCAGCCACGCGGTGACCATGAACGGCACCACGCGCAGGGACTCGACGAGCGTGCGGGCCACGACCAGCCGCCGGCGCGGCCGGTAGGTGACGGCCTCGTCCGCCGCGTCGGAGACCCGGCTGATCGGTGCGGGCATCCGGCCGAGCCAGGACGTGCCGGCCTCGGCGTGCTCCGGGGCGGAGGAGAGCACCGCGACCAGGGAGTCCTCGGGGACGTCCCGGTCCGGTCCCACGATCGCGGAGTTGCCCACGAAGGAGCGCTCCCCCACGGTCGAGGGACCCACGTGGATCCAGCCGAAGCCGATGCGGGCGGAGCTGACCATCGAGTGGTCGGCCATGAAGGAGCCGGACTCGAAGGTGGTGAGGTGCGGCAGGGTCTCCACGGTGGAGATCTCCACCTGCCGGCCCACCCGGGCGCCCAGCAGCCGCAGGAAGAACGGCGTGGCGATGGACGCGTAGACGGGGTAGGTGGAGACCAGGCTCTTCTGCAGCAGCACGCCCGTGAGCCACACGGCCCAGCCCACGGTCCCGTCGGCGGGGTGGTGGCCGGGGCGGATCAGCAGCGCGAGCGCACGGACGATCAGCACGAGCATGGCGAGGTAGACGAGGACCGTGAGCACGGCGAAGACGGGCACCCACAGGGCCATGACCGGGAAGACGAGCTCGTACAGCTCGATCCCGCGGACCTGGGAGAAGACGAGCAGCGCGCCCGGGACCACGGCCAGCACGGGCAGGAGCCCGACCGTGCCGAGACCGAGCACGTACAGCAGCCCGGTGCGGAACCGGTTGCTGCGGCCGGGGCCCCACTCCAGCCAGGACTCCCGGGCGGCGCCGAGGTCCACGAGCGGTGAGCCGCCCTGCAGGCGGCCGGCGGGGACGGTGCCGGTGACGTGGGAGCCGGGGTCGACCTCCGCGCCGTCCTCGACGACCGCGCCCGGGCTCAGCAGGGTGCGGGTGCCGACCCGGGCGCCGGCGCCCACGGTCACGCCGTCCAGGTGCAGGACGTCGCCCTCCAGCCAGTAGCCGGAGAGGTCCACCTCGTGCTCGACGGCGGCGCCGTCGCCGATGCGGGCCATGCCGCTCACGGGGGGCATCGTGTCGAGGTGGGCGTGCCGCCCCACCCGGTTGCCGAGCAGCCGGAAGAACAGCACCATCACGGGCGTGCCCATGAGGGGCTCGAACTTGTTGAAGATCAGGATCCGCTCCGCCATCCAGACCCGCAGGTGGGTCCAGGAGCCGCGGGCGTGGGCGCCGGGGCGCAGCCGGGAGGTCAGCAGCCGGATGAACAGCGCGGTGAGCACCAGGCGCCCGGGCAGGGCGAAGAGCACGAGCCAGCCGAGCACCAGGGGCAGCAGCGGCGGGTTCGGGACCCACCCGGCGCCCAGCAGGTTGAACAGCAGCCACACGACGATCGCGGCGCCCAGCACGTAGCGCAGCCCCGAGACGGCGTAGAGCCCCGCGAGGAAGGGCAGCTGCACGAGGCCGTTCCAGCGCGGCGTGTCGGCCACCCGGCGGGCGCGCGCGGCGTCCTGGGCGACGACGTCGACGCCCGACAGGGTGGCGAGGTACTCGTGCATCCCGGTGAGCGTGGGGTTCCGGTAGATCTCGGCGATCTCGGCGTCCGGGTAGGTGCGGCGGATCTCGGAGACGAGCTTGGCCACCGCCACGGACGTGCCGCCGAGGGCGAAGAAGTCGCTGTCCTCGTCGACGGGCAGGGGGCCGAGCTGGTCCGCCCAGAGCGCGGCGAGCCACTCGAGCTCGGCGTCGATCCTCGAGCCCTCGGCGGTGGAGCCGGCGGACGGCAGCGGCCATGGGAGGGCCTTGCGGTCCACCTTGCCGGAGGTCTTCAGGGGCAGCTCGTCCATCAGCGCCAGCGCGGGCACCATCTGGCCCGGGAGGCGGTCGGCGAGCAGCCGGCGGGCGTCCTGGAGGTCCACCGAGCCCGGGGCCTCGGCCACGAGATAGCCCACGAGGACCTGGTTGCCGGCCGGGGTGGTGTGCACGGCGGCCGCGCCGGCCTGCACGCCGGGCAGCCGGCTCATCTGCTCGTCGATCTCGCCCATCTCCACGCGGCGGCCGGAGATCTTGACCTGGTCGTCGGCGCGGCCCACGAAGACGATGCCCTCGGGGTCGGCGCGCACGAGGTCGCCCGAGCGGTAGGCCCGCTCCCAGCCCAGGGTGTCCATGGGCGCGAACTTCTCGGCGTCCTTGGCCGGGTCCAGGTAGCGGCCCAGGCCGACGCCGCCGATGATCAGCTCGCCCTCCTCGCCCCAGCGCACCGGGGAGCCGTGGGCGTCGACGACGGCCAGCTCCCAGCCGGGCAGCGGCAGGCCGATGCGCACGGGCGGCTCCCCGGTGAGCACGGCCCCGGTCGCGATGACCGTGGCCTCGGTGGGTCCGTAGGTGTTCCAGACCTCGCGGCCGGGGTGCACGAGGCGGGCGGCGAGCTCGTTGGGGCACGCCTCCCCGCCGAAGATCAGCAGGCGGATGCGGTTCAGCGCCTCGGCCGGCCACATGGACGCGAGCGTCGGGACCGTGGAGACGGCGGTGATGTCCCGCTCGACGAGCCACGGGCCCAGGTCGGTGCCCGAGCGGACGGTCGCCCGCGGGGCCGGGACCAGGGCGGCGCCGGAGCGCCAGGCCAGCCACATCTCCTCGCACGAGGCGTCGAAGGCCACCGAGAGTCCCGCCATCACGCGGTCGCCGGGGCCCAGCGGGCGCTTGGGCAGGTAGAGCTCGGCCTCGGCGTCCACGAGCGCGGCGGCCGAGCGGTGGCTGATCGCCACGCCCTTGGGCTTGCCGGTGGAGCCGGAGGTGAAGATGATCCAGGCGTCGTCGCCCGTGCCGGGCTGCCGGCAGTCGGCGCCCGCACGGACGCCGGCGCGCGGTGCCAGGGCCAGGCCCGCGCCGTAGACGGCGCACACCGAGGCCTCCTCCCACACCGTGCTCGCCCGCTCGTCGGGATCGTCGAAGTCGACCGGGACGTAGGCGGCCCCGGCGAAGATCGTGCCGAGGACGGCCACGTAGAGGTCCACGGTCCCGGAGGGGACGCGGATGCCCACACGGTCCCCGCGGCCGATGTCGAGGTCCCACAGGCGCTGGGCCTGGGCCTCGACCCGCTCGAGGAACTCGGCGTAGCTGAGCACCGTGGTGCCGTCGTCGACGGCCACCGCGTCCGGGTGCCGCGAGACGGTGTCCATGACGATGTCGACGAGCGTGCGGGGCGCGGGCGGGGACGAGACGGGGAAGACGGCGCGGCCCGGGACCTGCGGCATGGGCTGGGTGTGCAGCGCGCGGTCGAGGACGTCGCCGTCCTCGACCGGGGCCTCCCCCGGGTGCCGGTCCTCGAGCAGGTGCCGCCCGCCTCCGTGGTGGGTCGAGCCGCTGCGCGTGGTCGAGCGCACTGTCATTGATGTCCCCCATCGACGTGTCCGCCGCTGTGGATCTGCACAACGGCCGGTGCCGGTGGGGACGGACGCGCTCAGGGACCGGCCGGGACCGGCTGGAAGGCTCCTCGGGACGCGCGCGAGTGGTCGGCGCGGCGCCAGGAGTGGATGTTCGGCCTCGATGCCCCCGCACCGGCCTTCCCCCTGAGCCGGCTCCCCCGCCGGCTCTGTTACTGCACCGTACGGCCGGTTCCATTGCTATAGCAAGTCAATGCAGGCACCCCGACGCGCTCCACGGCACGCCGTCCGCCCCATCCGCCCCGGAACGGCGCGGATCCGGTGCTGACCGGGGACGACGGGGAGAGATCAGTCACGTGCCCCGGCCGGGCGCTCCGCGGCGGTCAGCACCTCGCCGAGCACGCGGGCCTCGGGCAGCTCGAAGTGGTCCACGCCGTCGCGGTAGCGCACGCTGGTCCGCGTCCAGCCGGCGGCCTCGTACCAGGCGTGCCCGGCGGACGCCGCGGCGAGCGCGTCGAACGGCGCGGAGGAGTCGGTGCCGTCGTCCTCGAGGCCCACGTCCCAGTGCAGCAGCAGCTGCTCGCGCTGCTCGTCCGTCGGCTCCGAGGACGCGGTGGACGGCGCCCCGCCGCCGCCGGAGAGCACCGCGCCGCCCCCCTCCAGGAAGTCGGCCCGGTCGGCCAGCAGCTCGTAGCTGATGAACTCGGCGCCCCCGGAGTATCCGTGCAGCCAGGTGCGGGATCGGTCGAGGTCGTACTCGGCGAAGATCCGCTGCTCGGCCAGGGCCAGGAACCACTCCGCGTTGCCGTCGAGGTCCTCCCACCACGTGGGCTCGCCCTGCCGGTCCGGGGTCCGGGGCGCCACGAGCACCGCGTTGTGCGAGCGCGCGACCGCCGCGAGGCACGAGACCTTGTGCTCCGGGTGGTGGAACTCGTAGGCCCCGTCCCCGTGGAAGCGGAAGACCACGCCGACCGGCTCGCTCCAGTCGATGCCGTCGGCGAACACGTGGTAGCTGCCGGCCACGCCGTCGTGCTCGAACGGCACGTGCAGGCGATCGGACGGGCCCTCCTCCCAGCGCACGCCGCCGGAGAGCACCGGGCCGTCGCTGAGCGGTGCGCCCTCGCCGCGCGGGGCGGTGCGCACGCCGTCGAGACCGTAGGGGGCGCAGGAGACCTGCTCCGCGGGCGCCGGAGCGGGCTGCCACGCCCCGCGGACGGCGAGCGTCGCGGCGACCAGGAGCAGAACCGGGACCAGGAGCACACCGGTGAGAAGCGCCACATCGGCGATCCGGCGGGAACCGCGGCGCGCCGCGGCGGCGCCCGGTCCGGTCTGCGATTTCACCCGTCCATCCTAGGGGGACGCGGCGCCGGCGGCTCGCCGCCGATTTTTGTGATCGCAACCCTTGACCCATAATCGGCCAGGACCGTTCGGGGGGACGGCGCCCCCCACCTCCTCCTGCCGTGGTCCGTCCACCGCACCAGAGGAGAAGATCCCGCGTGACCACCACCGCACGCCCTCGGGCCGAGCAGAGCAGTCCTGAGACCCAGGAGCAGCTGCAGGCCCAGGACAAGCTGCACCGCAGCCTCAAACCGCGCCACCTGACCATGATCGCGCTCGGCGGCGCCATCGGCACCGGCCTGTTCGTGGCCTCGGGCAACACCATCGCCACCGCCGGGCCGGGAGGGGCGCTCCTGGCCTACGTGGTCATCGGCTTCATGGTCTTCCTGCTGATGCAGAGCCTCGGCGAGATGGCCACGTATCTGCCGGTCTCAGGGGCTTTCGAGGAGTACTCGACCCGCTTCGTGAGCCCGTCCTTCGGCTTCGCCATCGGCTGGAACTACTGGTACAACTGGGCGATCACCGTGGCCGCGGAGCTCGTGGCCGCCGCGCTGATCATGCGCTACTGGTTCCCGGACGTGCCCTCCTGGATCTGGTCCGGGTCCTTCCTGGCGATCCTGTTCGCGCTCAACGCGCTCAGCGCCCGGGCCTACGGCGAGAGCGAGTTCTGGTTCTCGCTCGTCAAGGTCGTCACCATCGTGGTCTTCCTCGGACTCGGCATCCTGATGATCGTCGGCATCCTGGGCGGGGAGTCGCCCGGCTTCGAGAACTGGACCACCGGGGAGGCGCCCTTCGTGGGCGGCGGTCTGGGCATCCTGGCCATCTTCATGGTGGCCGGCTTCTCCTTCCAGGGCACCGAGCTCGTGGGCGTCGCCGCCGGCGAGGCGGAGAACCCGGAGAAGAACGTGCCGCGCGCCATCCGCACGGTGTTCGTGCGGATCCTGCTCTTCTACGTGGGCGCGATCACCGTGATCGGCTTCCTCGTCCCCCACACCAGCCCCAACCTGCTCACGAGCGGGGTCGAGGACATCTCGATCTCCCCGTTCACGCTGGTCTTCCAGAACGCCGGGGTCCTCGCGGCGGCCTCCGTGATGAACGCGGTGATCCTCACGGCCATCCTCTCCGCCGGCAACTCCGGGCTCTACGCCTCGACCCGCATGCTCTGGGCGCTGGCCGAGAGCGGCAAGGCCCCGCGCTTCCTGGCCAGGGTCAACCGCCGCGGCGTGCCCATGAACGCGCTGCTCGCCACCACCGTGGTGGGCGGGGCGTCCTTCCTCACCACCTTCATCGGCGACGGCGACGCCTACGTGTGGCTCGTCAGCGCCTCCGGGCTGGCCGGGTTCATCGTGTGGATGGGCATCGCGTGGAGCCACTACCGGTTCCGCCGGGCGTACACGGCCCAGGGGCACGACCTCGCCGACCTCCCCTACCGGGCCCGCTTCTTCCCGCTGGGCCCGCTGGTGGCGCTCGCGCTGTGCGCCGTGGTGATCCTCGGGCAGAACTACCAGGCGTTCCTCGGCGACATGGACCTGACGTCCGCCCTGACCGCCTACATCGGCCTGCCGCTGTTCCTGGCCCTGTGGCTCGGCCACAAGCTGGTCACGGGCTCGACGATGGTCCGCTACGAGGACGCCGACCTCACCCGCGTCCGCGACTGACCCGCACCGCCCGGCGATCCACCGAGCCCCAGCTTCCGGCTCACCACGACCGCCGAGCCCCCAGTCCAGTATCGATTCCTTACGAATATGCCTGGGGACGTGCGACAGGGCTGGTGACTCGGTGCGGCCGGTCGAGAGCACAGTTATCCCGCCGGGCTGAGTCCGTCGGGAGGCCTGCCCCACGGCGTCCACGGCGCACACAGGACGACTTCGGCAGCGCCCAAAGCTGTGGCGGGTCGGCCGGCCGCATCCGGTTCCACCCCCACTGCCTAATCTGCCTGGTCGTCGGGGGATCACATCGCCCTGATGTCATCGAAGTACACGGTGCCAGTCGGTCGATCTCCGCCCCTACCGATGTACAGGTTGAATCGTGTGACCGTTGCCAGACGCTCCACGTCCAGGAACTGGTCCCTGTGCTCGGTGTCCCATGGTGCGGGGACGAAGTCCGCGAAACGAGCAATAACCTCGATACCGGACGTCTCGTGCAGGCCGAAACCGTGCTCGAAATACGCCCCGTCCGCGACGATTTGCAGAGTGGCACCGTTCGAGGACCCGTCGCCTTGAACCCACAGCTTCAGTGCAGTGTAGGCGGACCAGTCCTGATCAACCGCTTTGCCGATTCCAGCATAACCGGCGCCCCCCACGTCGTATGCATAGGTCAAGCCGTAGTTGCCCGATGCCTTGTGCGTGCTCGTAAGGGCGATGGACCCCGAGTTGAAGTGCGAGTACATCTCGGACAATGCCGCGTCATCTCCGGCATAGCCTTCGAAGTCGTCCACCCAACCATGGGGCAACGGAGATCGCTCGCCGAGAAGGACGACTACGGAGTCGATGTGCCTTCGGTGATCGACCAGAGCCATGACATTGACGGTGACTGACCGGTTGTCGAGCCAGGCAGGATCTATCTCCCAGGTAGCGGACCAAAATCCTTCCTTGTCATGGGTCATCTGGACAGCGGCACCATTGTCCACGTTGAAAAACACCTGCACGCTGGTGGCTCCGGTAATGCGTGCTCTGACCACAACGGCAGCCGTGGCCACCCGTTCGCGATCAGTTGGGGTGACCAAATGCATGAACGGCCCCTTACTGACCGATCTGGTCTTCGTTGAGAAAACTCCGGCCACATCATCCGCGAAAAGCGTACGGGGATGCTCGGCGTACCGGCGGAAGTCAGGCAGCAACGGGTGCCCCCCATGACCATCATGCGCCGGAAAAGGCACGTAGGCGCGGTCGGTACCGCCCCAGTTCGCCCAGGTCTGCATGTACGCGATGCGTCTGGCGACCGGATCGACGCTGATCGCCGACAGCAGATCAGTGAACCAGGTGGGATTCTGGTTCTCCTCGCCGTATTCGCCGAACTCGGTGTATGCGGGAACCTTGCCACGGCTATCGGCCAGCTCGACAATCATTCGCAGGTCAGTGACCAGTGTTGACAGAAATTCGGCTCCGCCGGCGGACCAATCGTAACTGTCGTATCCGAGTACATCGACGAATCGATCGCCCGGGTAAGTCCGCATGTATCCGGTCGGTTCACCGCCCCACATACCTGCTGGTGAGTATGCATAAAGCAGGTTATTGACGGAGCAGGTGTCGCGAAGGTATTCCACTGTGAACCGGAAGAGCTCGATGTACGCACCGGGGGTGGTGTACTCCGCGCCCCACCAGAACCAGTCGCCGTTGTTCTCATGCCAAGGTCGGAAGATGATGGGGATAGGCGTACCGTCGTCGGTCACGGACCCCCGGAAGACGCGGGCGATCCCGTCGAGGAACGCCCGAAACCTGCTGTGCCGGTCCCCGCCCGGCAAAATGCGAACGACCACGTTGCCGCTGGTGTCGTTGAAGTCCGTCCCGTTGACAAAATTGGGCAGATGCGCGCTGACAGTGGAGATGCCACCCAACCGGTGCGCATCCTGAACCATGCGGATAAATGACGCCTCGTTCTCGGCGCGCCCGGCCCACGCTGCGCCGGGTATTTCCTTGCCTTCAAGTATAAGAGTGTCCCAGCCGAAAAGAGCCGGGTGGTCACCAACAGCGGAAAGCGTGTCGGATTTCCTCCCGTCCGGAGTCTCGAAGGAAAATCCGTAGGTGGTGTCGTTCTGGTGACCGAACAAGATGCCGTGTCCCTGGACACTCTTCAAGTACGCAAAAAGCGAGCGCGTTTCGGCGGTCGCCCCGTCGTCGACCAAGTCAACCGAAGGCCAGCGGCCTCTCATCAGCCGGGCGTGCGCGACCCCTGACAGTACCGGGATACCGGCAGCTGCGACAAGGAATCCGCGTCTGGTCGGTTGACTGCTGGACATCGTGTGTCTCCTTCGGCGAAGCCCACCGGCCTGCGGGAAGCAGTGAGCAGCGATGTGATGGGCGACGTCAGGACCTGTCAAAGTGAGCATGTGCCTTCACTGCATCTCATTCTGACAGCACAGCAATCTTGGTGGCTGGCACAGGGAACACCGAACGGAGTATGTCGGCGGCTGAGAAGCATTGTCATGGGCTGCGTCAGCGAAGCATATCGGCGTTCAAACCGACGCTTCAGGTACAACCGCGCCACACACCGAACCCGACTGCCTTCGGCTCCGTTGGCTCTCCGACTTCAACCCGTACGTACCCATCAAGTGTTACGTCCGACGATGCAGCAAGTACACATCGTCGGACGCCCGTGGGGATGGCTGCCCCCCACGCGCCACCGCGGACGGGGACGGGGACGACTACACATCTTGAGGAAGCAATACGCACAAGTGAAACAGAGTGTCACGGACGCTTCTTTACGCCCGAGTACCGGGGTCGACATACTTGGGGACACTCCAACAACGCTTGTACCCAATACGGCCTACATGCATTGGGGTGTTTGTTTGGAACATGGGCTCCACCCAACCGTCACAGCCCGCGCGCGACACTGGACATTTTCCTTCATTTCAATGAAATTCCATCGAGTTCCAGTATCTCGGGTCCGCACGGCTAACCGCGCGGCTGAGTATTCAAGGGGACATCCTCCAGGATCCCTGGCAACATTCGGCCCAGTGGTCCAGTTGGGGACTGAACCACGAGGCTCGTCGGGGGACGAGTCCAACCACCCCCATGGAGCCAATAATGCTAAGTCACACTTGCACACTGCCTAAAATCTTCGTATTGACAGGATTTTCGATATACAAAGTGCGAGCCAGACGTGCCTGTATAAAAACTCATTAGGAAGTCCAATCCAGTACCGACGCGGTATTGGGTTCAGGGCAGCGAAGCGAAACAATGCTCGTTGGGCCCTGCGGGCACCCGTGAAAAGTACCGCCGTCATCGTCATCCATGATGACTGATGGAAAAGCGGCACATCGCCCCGATCAACCAATAACACTCGCGTGCTGCGACATGTCACCGAATTTCAGGCGATCAAATGCACCAGGTCTGGGAGAGGGTTGCTCACCAATTGAAAAAGGCCAGCCCCTGAGTGCATTTACCCGAAAGGACGAACTTTCATTAGCAGAGCTCCGTTCTGCCCAAGGGGTGAACATTGGTATATCGACTGATGAGATTCGGATCCGTAGGCATCCTGTGCCTTTTTGTCCAGATTTCGATCCTACACAATTTGACACCGGCTTTTCATCCGGTGTCCGCCAACGGCATCGGGTTTATTACCTCGGCGCAATTGAACTTCCTGCTTAGCTACCATTTCACATGGCGGGATTCTGCACGCAAAAAGGGATTCCCACTCGCAGGCACCTGGGCGCAGTTCAACCTCGTGGTGCTCGGCGCGGTCATTGTTAACAGTGTCGCCTTCACGCTGTTTCGGTATGTATTTACCGATTCGAACGTCGCTGCGGCCGTTGCAGCGACCGCCACCAGCACCACGTGTACTTTTCTCATCAATCATTTCTATGTTTTACGTCCGGGGGGGCAGTCTCGTGGAAACACAGAGCGGAGTAGCCATCTTCTTTCCAGCGTGGAATGAAGCGGCTAATCTTCCATATGTCGTCGAATCCGCTATAACCTATTTACAAAGCAGGGGCGAGCCGTACACGGTGATCATCGTGGACGACGGGAGCACGGATAACACGGTCGAAATCGTGCAAGAGCTCGAAAACACGTACCCAGGGCGCCTGCGCTATGTGCGCCATGATCGAAACCTGGGGTACGGAGCGGCGTTGCGGACCGGCTTCGCCGAGGGACTCCGGACAGGGCTGGACTGGGTGGGATTCTGCGATGCGGACGGTCAGTTCAATCCTAGGGATGTAGACAAGCTGATCCGAGGTGCCGCGGAGACCGGAAGCGAAGTCGCGATCGGCTACCGCATTAAACGCGCCGACACGTTCGAGCGCCGCATGATGGGCCTCGGGTGGCGTTGGTTGTCCCAACTTGTCCTGGGCTACAACGCACGGGACGTCGACTGCGGATTCAAGGTGTTCCGACGGCAGGCCCTGGCAGTCATCAGTGCCGATTTGCGCGGCGACCACGCCACGATCTCGCCGGAAATGCTGGCCCGCGCTATGCGGGCGGGCCTGAGGATCACGGAAGTCGGTGTCAACCACTACCCCCGGCACTCCGGGGAGGCCTCTGGTGCCAATATGAACGTGGTATGGGCGTCGTTGCTGGGGCTGATCTTCATTCGACAAAGCTTCAACCGGACCGTTGAGATGACACCGAGGACTGCCTGATGGCCCTGACTACACCCAGCATCGAACTCACCCGCCGTGCCGACCGCACCGAGGACGACTACACGGCACGGTGGATCGCCGCCGTGGCAGCTCTCGTCTCCATCGCGGCCTTCGCGTACTACAGTTCTATAGGCGCGATCCTGCTGTATAAGGATTCGATCTCGCACATGGAGATCGCACGTCGGTTGGTGGACAGCCCCACACCTGGCTTTGGTCAGCTCGGTGGCGTTTGGTTGCCCTTGCCGCACTTGCTGAGCGCCCCCGTGGCATGGATAGACAGCCTCTATTACAGCGGCTTCGCCGGCAGCTTCGTCTCGATGATCTCCTACGTCTTCACCAGCGTGCTGCTGTACAAGATCACCCTAGGGTTGAGCGGACAGAAGCTGGCCGGGATCGTGGCCGCGGCAGTGTTCATGGCCAATCCCAATGTGCTTTACCTGCAGAGCACTCCTATGACCGAGATCCTGCTCTTTGCATGCATCACCGGCATGATCTACGGAACACAGCGATGGATCCAGACGGACCAGTCCAAGTACCTGGTGCTGGCGGGAATTGCCGGATTTCTTGGCACACTGACACGCTACGAAGCCTGGGTCATGCTGGCTGCCATGTTCGCCGTCGTCGTCTATGCGTGCTGGCGCAAGGGTTACCAATACCGGCGCCTGGAAGGTACCGTACTGGCGTTCCTCTACGTCAGCGCACTGGGCATTGTCGGCTGGTTGATGTGGAACGCGCTGATCTTCGGCAACCCGTTCTATTTCCAGAACGGCGAATACGCCAAGCCATCTCTGTGGGTGGATGAGGGCGAACAAGCCGTCGGGAACTGGTGGGTCGCGCTGCAGACCTATTTCTATGCCGTGACGGAAAACCTCTGGATGCCGATTGTCATCCTCCTGGCCGTCGGAGTCATCGTAATGATCGCTCGCGAGCGGCTGGCGATTCCCACGCTTCCCGCCCTGTCATTGATGGTCCTGTTTCCGTTTTTCGTCTTCGCACTCCATGAAGGCATGCGCCCCCTGCATGTTGTACAAGTGACGAACAGCGTGTACAACGTGCGCTTCGGCTTGCCAATGGTCTTGCTTGCCGCAATTTCCATCGGTTACCTGGTCGGCGCTTTTCAAATGCGGAGAAACCTCCTGAAAAGCGTTGCGGCCGCTTGCCTGGCTTTGGCGGGAGTGACGACTCTGACCGGGGTTGCGTCGGACGAAAACGTCATCACTTTGAAAGAAGCTATCGCAGAGAACACTTCCGGT
This sequence comes from Kocuria kalidii, assembly GCF_044462225.1. Classification (NCBI taxonomy): domain Bacteria; kingdom Bacillati; phylum Actinomycetota; class Actinomycetes; order Micrococcales; family Micrococcaceae; genus Kocuria; species Kocuria kalidii. The sequence continues at coordinate 14,405 of NZ_JBISWJ010000089.1, forward strand.
TATTCTCAGGCCTCGGACGAAGCGAGTGAGTACTTGGGTGAGAATTTCACCGGAGGCACAGTGCTCATGGAGTCCTTCGGGAATGAGATGGTGTTGTTCAACGCGGAAATTTCGCCGCGTCATCTGTACGAGGGCAGTTACGAGCTCTGGGATCCAGCATTGGAGCATCCTGCGAGCAATGACATCCAGTGGATCGTCTCACGCTACTCGACCAAATACTCGACGCAACCCGACCAAGTGCATCAAGCGTTGCATGGGACCGATCGCTTGAACGAGTATGAACTGGTTTTTGAAAATGAAGGTTATAGAATATACCGGGAGCGAGCATGAGCACCATTCAGGATCGGAAAATCACCCGGCATACCGCTCAGCTGTTGTTCAGCCGGAGCCAGGCCGTGGTTCTGCTCGCGACAGCGCTGATCATCACGGTGTGCTTGGTCCTCTGGACCCGGGAGACGCTCACTGCCCTGATCGCCGCGGCGCTGGTGTTCTACACCTTCTTCGTGGGTCAGAAGTTGCTGCTCCACGTGGCCTCGAAGCAGTACATGCCACCGGCCCTGGCACCGGTCGATCTGGATGACCCAGATCTGCCTGTGTACACCCTGTTCATTCCTCTCTACAAAGAGGCGAACATGCTGGAGAGCCTGGTCCGTTCCATCGATGGACTGCGCTATCCCAAGGACAAGCTCCAAGTGCTCCTGCTGCTCGAGCAGGACGACATTGAAACCCAGGCCGAGGCGTTGGGCATGGACCTCGACGACTGGTACGAGATCGTGGTCGTCCCGGACCTGAAGCCCAAGGGCAAGCCAAAAGCGCTCAACATGGGTCTGGAAAAAGCCGTTGGCGCGCACAGCGTGATCTACGACGCCGAAGACAGACCCGATCCCGACCAGCTGCTCAAGGCCGTAGCCGCCTTCCGCGCCTCACCGGAGGAAGTGGCCTGTGTGCAGGCCCGCCTGTTCTTCTGGAACGAGGACTCCACCTGGATCACGCGCTTCTACTGGACCGAGTACGTCATCCACTTCGAGAACGTGCTGCCGGGACTGGCGAAGTTGGGACTCGTTCCTCCGCTGGGAGGCACCTCCAACCATTTCCGCACTCATGTTCTGCGCCAGGTCGCGATCTCCCCGGAACAGCTCCCTGCCGGCGCCGAAGGCATCGGCGGCTGGGACCCCTGGAACGTCACGGAGGACGCGGAACTGGCCGGAGCCCTCTCCTTGTACGGTTACCGCGTCGCGATGATTGACTCCGTCACCCGTGAGGAAGCCACGGCCAGGCTTCGTATCGCCGACAAGCAACGCCGCCGCTGGTTGAAGGGATACCTGCAGACAGGACTGATGTACACCCGTCAGCCATGGCGCACAGCACGCCAGATGGGAGTGGCCAAATGGTTCAGTTACAACCTGCTCATGCTGGGCACCCCGGTGAGCCTGTTGCTCAATCCGCTGTTCTGGGGTCTGACGATCGCATACTTCATCACTCGCTCGCCGGCCATCGAGAGCTTGTTCCCGGCCCCCCTGTTCTACTGCGGCATGGTCCTGATGCTGGCGGGTAACCTGTTGCTCTTCTACCAGCTCGTCGTGGCCTGTCTCTACCGAGGCGGGTATGGCACGGTCAAGTTCCTCTTCCTGACCCCGCTGTGGTGGGCTTTCACTAGCTGGTCGGCCTATCAGGTGCTTTGGGAACTGGCACGGCCTTCGACACGGCACAAGTGGAACAAGACCCCTCACGGCCACGACCTTGATAAGGAAAAGACCAACGCACCCAGACGGCGACCGGTCAAAAAGCCCGTGGCCATTGCGCGGCTTGCTCACCTCAGGACAGGCGCCGCGAGCCGACGAGCCGAGATCCGCTTGACTGCCGCTCGAGCAGCGCCACAGCCCGACGGCTGGTGAGGCCTCTCATGTCCTGAGCACCCCACCGGCCGTCCGGCGCGCACCGCCACCACAACGGCGGAGCTGTCACTCACGCCACCGAGCGGTACCGGGAGACCACCACGTCCACGAGCTCGGCCGGGACCTCCCCCGCCGGCACGGCCAGGGGCTCGGTGTCCACGTCCGCCCCGGCCTCCCGGGACAGGTCCAGGAAGTAGCCGGGAGCCAGCAGGTAGTTGGCGACGACGACGCGGCCCCCCTCGGCCAGGCCGGCCCGGGCGCTCGCCACCGCCTCGCTCACGCGGGGGTGCGCGGCCGCCAGGTAGGACACCGCCACGGGCCGGCCCAGCTCCTCGGCCAGCAGCTCCGCGACCGCGGCACAGTCGACCACCGCGCGGCGGTCCGAGGAGCCGGCGGTGGCCAGCACCACGGCGTCGTGCTCCCCCAGTGGCGCCCCGGCGGCCGCGCACGCCTCGTGCACCCGCCGGGCGAGCAGCCTGGCGAGCGCCCGGTCCGGGCCCAGCGCGGCCGAGACCCGGTGGAGGTCGTCGGCGGCGACCGCCTCGGCCACGTCCACGTAGACGTGGTAGCCGGCCGACAGCAGCAGCGGGACCACCACGGCGGGGCGCCCCGCGTACTGCTCGGTCCGCTCGACCAGGTCTGGGGTCTGGACGTCCACCCACGTGGGCACGACCTCGACCCCGGGCAGCTCGGCGGCGACGGCGTCCACGAGGCGCTGCACGGCGGTCCGCCCGGCCGGGAACCGGGTGCCGTGGGCGCAGGCGAGCAGGACGGGGGCGTCGGGATTCGTCATGGCTCCCAGCCTACGATCGGGACCCGGACAACGACGCCGGCGTCACGCGGCGTCATGGGGGCAACCGTGCTGTAACACGCGTGCCGCATCCTGGTAGTGGCGTCCCGTGCGCCACGACCCCCGCTCGCCCCCTGGAGGACCGCATGCTGCTGACCGCCGACCTCGCCGACGTCCCGGTGCTCGTCCTCGGCGACCCGCACGACGCCCGGCGCGCCCGGCGCCGCTACGAGGCGGCCGGCGCCGCCGTCCGCCCGGTCGCCGAACCCGGCCTGCTCCGCCCGGAGGACCTGGTGGGCGCGTCCCTCGCCGTGGTCGTGGGCCCGGCCGCGCAGCGCTGGCGCGAGGCTCTGCAGGCGGCCGGCGCCCGCGTGCCCGTGGTCCAGGAGCCCGCGGCCCGCACCGGTGGCCGCGTGACCCTCGTGGGCGGCGGACCCGGCGCCGACGACCTGCTCACCGTGCGCGCCGTGGCGGCCCTGCAGGACGCGGACGTGGTCTTCGTCGACCGGCTCGCCCCCGCGGGCGCCGTGGCGGCCGCGGCCCCCGGCGCGGAGATCGTCCCGGTGGGCAAGACCCCCGGCCACCACCCGGTCCCGCAGTCGAGGATCCAGGACCTCATGGTGGAGCACGCCCTGGCCGGCCGCTCGGTCGTCCGGCTCAAGGGCGGGGACCCCTACGTCTTCGGCCGCGGCGCCGAGGAGCTCGCCGCGTGCGCCGCCCACCGCATCCCGGTGGACGTGGTCCCGGGCATCACCAGCGCGGTCTCCGTGCCGGGTGCGGCCGGGATCCCCGTGACCTTCCGCGAGGTGTCCCGGATGTTCACGGTCGCCTCCGGGCACGTGCCGTTCTCCGACGCCGAGCTCGCCCACTTCGCCGGCCTCGGCGCCGGCGGGGGCACGCTCGTGGTGCTCATGGGCGTGGCCACCCTCCCCCACCTCGTGGCCGGTCTCGTCCGGGCCGGCGCCGACCCCGCGACGCCGCTGGCCGTGGTCGAGCGCGGCTTCACCGACCGGCAGCGCTCCACCATCACCACGCTGGCCACCGCGGTCCCGGACACCGCGGCGGCGGGCTGCGGCTCGCCCGCCGTCGTCGTCGTCGGGCCCGTGGTCCGGCTCGCGACCGCCGAGCGGGACGCGTTCCTCGCCGAGGTCACCGCCCATGGCTGCTGAGGAGCCGCCGCTGGCCGGGCGGGTGGTGGGCGTGACCGCGCACCGTCGCTCCGAGGACCAGATCGCCGCGCTCGAACGGCGCGGGGCCCGGGTGATCCACGCCCCGGCGCTGAAGGTCGAGCCCGTCGGCGAGGACGCCGGGCTCGCGGCGTCCTCCTGGGCGATGTTCGAGGCCCGCCCGGACCTGGTGCTGCTCACCACGGGCTACGGGCTGCGCCGCTGGCACGACGCCGCCGAGGCCCAGGGCTTCGACGCCGACCTGCTCGTGTGCCTGCGCGAGGCCGCCGTCTACGTCCGCGGGCCCAAGGGCCGGGGCGCGGTGCGGGGCCTGGGTCTCGAGGACGCCGGCATGTCCGCGGACGAGACCACCGCGGGGCTCGTGGACCTCGTCCTGGCCGAGCACGGCGGGGATCTCTCCGGGCGGACGGTCGGCCTGCAGCTGCACGGGCTCGCCGACGTCGCCCAGCGCCGCCGGCTCACCGACGCCGGGGCCACGGTGCTGACCGTGACCCCCTACCGGTGGGCCCCCGCCGACGACGCCGGGCAGGTGCCCGTGCTCGTGCGCGAGGCCGCCGCCGGGCGGGTGGACGCCGTCACCTTCACGGCCGCCCCGGCCGTGGACGCCCTGTTCAGCACCGCCGAGGAGCTCGGCCTGCACGAGGAGCTGCTGGCGGCCTTCCGCGGCGGCATGCTCGCGGCGACAGTCGGGCCCGTCACGGCCGCGCCGCTGCTGGAGCTCGGGCTCGATCCGCTCGTGCCCGAGCGCTTCCGGATGGGCGCGATGCTCAAGCAGCTCGCCGACGCCCTCGCCCGGCCCGCCACCCGGACCGGACCCGAGCGAACCGACGACGACGACGACGACGGACGGTAGCCGCTCCGGCCGGACTCGTCCCCGCCGGCCGCCCGGTGCCGGGGCCTTCGTGCGGAAACACCCGGCGGCGGGCCGGCCCGGTGGTTCAGGCGGCGTCCCCCAGGCAGCCGGAGGCACCCGCGCAGCCGGGGCGGGCGGCAGCCGGCGCGCCGGTCCCGGCGGCGGTCACAGCGCCGGTCCCCGCCGCGGCCCCTGCGGCGGCGAGCGCCGCCCGCAGCACCCCGAGCTTCGCATCCGTCTCGTCCTGTGCGGCGTCCACTGTGGTCCCGGCGACCACCCCGGACCCGGCCCAGAGCCGGGCGCGGCCGCCCTCGAGCAGGGCGCAGCGCAGCACCGGGACCCACCGGCCGTGGCCGGCGGCGTCCGTCCACCCCACGAGACCGGCCCACGGTCCGCGCCGGCACGGTTCGAGCTCCCGGATCAGCGACAGCGCCGCCCGCGTGGGGGTGCCGCCCACCGCGGGCCCCGGGTGCAGGGCCAGGGCGGCGTGCAGGGCGCTCGTGCCGCGCACCGGCCGGCCGGTGACGCGGGTGGCCAGCCCCCACAGAGCGGCGGTGCCCAGCACCGAGGGCTGCCCCGGCACGGTCAGGGACACCGTGTGCCGCTCCAGGGCGCGGACCGCGTGCTCCACGACGAGCGCGTGCCGGAGCCGGTGCGGCGGGGAGCGCAGCAGGGACTGCTGCGCGGCCGCGTCCCCGGAGACGGCGAGCCGGCGCCGTGCCGCCCCGGTGCAGAGGTCGCCCGTGAACCCCTCCGGCCCGATCGCGGCGAGGGGCCCCGCCCCGGCGCCGACGAGCACGCCGCCGCCGGCGGGACGCACGCTGAAGGCGTGGCCGCCGGCGGCGGGAAGCAGGAGCTGCTCCCACAGCTGCGCCGGACCGACGCCGGGCGGCATCCCGACGTCGAGGCTGCGGCCCAGCACGACCTGCCGCAGGGCTCCCCGGTCGATCCGGTCCAGGGCCTCGGCCACCGCCTCCCGGTGGTCGGGGTCCGGCGCCGGGGCGCCGGGCACGAGCCCCTCCCCCGGGGCCACCGGGCGGGTGGGCACCGGGCGGGCGACCCGCACCGGGTGCTGCGCCACGAAGAGATCGGCCGGCTCGTCCGGGTCGAAGGGGATCGTGCCGCACAGCACGGGCCGACCGGCCCGGCCGATGCTGCCGGCGACGTCGCGGTCGAGCCCGGCCAGCACCGCCATCGCCTCGTCCGCGAGCTCGCGCGTGGCCGGGACCGCCGGGAGCGACCGGTCGCGCGTGGCGAGCAGGATCGAGTCGCCGGCGGCCAGGGCGAAGTCGTGCTCGCTCGCGTGCGGGGCAGTCATGGGGAGAGCTCCTTCGGGTCCGCCCGGGACCGGTCGGCGGCCGGACGCTACCCGCGCACCGGTCGAGCGCTGCGCGGGCCGCGACCGGACGGTGGCAGGACGACGGCGGGGGCGCGCCGGGACGGGGGTCAGGGGAACTGCGGATCCCGGCGCACCCCTGCGACCGCTCAGCAACCGCTGGTGGCTGCAGGTAAGGCAAGCCTTAGCTTGCCGTGACACGAATCTAGCAGTAGTCCCCGGGATTAGCGAACAATGTTCTGATGTAATGGTGACGATTCGGTCACGGCCTGCGGCAACACTTCCCCGTGGGCCCCGGCCGGGGCCCACGGGGAGCGGCCGGTAGGCTGGTCGCGACCCGCCCGACCGTCGAAAGGCCGCCCGTGACCACCCCCCAGCTCGCCTCCCTCATCGACTCCACGCTGCTCAAGCCGGAGGCGTCCCGCGAGCAGATCGCGGCCCTGTGCGCGGAGGCCAGGGAGCACGGCTTCGCCTCGGTGTGCACCAATCCGCTGTGGACGGGTTTCGTGCGGGAGCAGCTCGAGGGCAGCGACGTGCTGACCTGCGTGGTGGTCGGCTTCCCGCTGGGCGCGTCCGCCACCGAGGTCAAGGCCTTCGAGGCCGCCACGGCCGTGGCCGCCGGGGCCGACGAGATCGACATGGTCATCGACATCGCCGCGGCCCGGGCCGGCGAGCGGGGGCGGGTCGAGGCGGACGTCCGGGCCGTCGCCGAGGCCGCCCACCGGGGCGGGGCCCGGCTCAAGGCGATCATCGAGACGTGCCTGCTGAGCGACGAGCAGAAGGTCCTCGCGTGCGAGGCCGCCGTGGCCGCCGGTGCCGACTACGTGAAGACCTCCACCGGCTTCTCGACCGCCGGGGCCACCGTGGAGGACGTCCGGCTGATGCGGGCTGCCGTGGGCCCGGGAGTCGGCGTCAAGGCCTCCGGCGGGATCCGCACCCGCGAGGACGCCCTGGCGATGGTCGAGGCCGGCGCCTCCCGGATCGGCGCCAGCAACGGACCCGCGCTCCTCGGCTGAGCCCGCAGGAACCGGCCCGCGGAGACGCGCACCCCCGCGGGGCCACCGTCGTGCCGGGCCCCCGGGGAACCCGCGCCGTGTGCACGAGGACCAGCGGCCCCGGCTGCTGCACCGTGCAGTGGCACGGGAAGTACCGGCGCGGCACCGCGAGGCCGTGGTCGAGGCCGGCGGCGGCGTCGATCCACCGGCTGTCACCGCGTCACCCCGGGGGGTCCGGCCGGGCGACCGCTCGTCCTGGGCGTGTCCTCCCGGGCCTGCATCGGACGTCGATCCCCTCTCGTTGACACTTCCACGAGAAAGTGCCAGCGTAGATGGCAAGCAAGCTGACGATTCATCTGCGAAGGAGACGAGACATGTCCGACCAGTACACGATGCAGGACCCCACCACGCAGTACCCCGGCCCCGACGACAGCTTCGAGCAGCAGCAGGAAGGCCCGGGCCTCCAGAAGGACATGGCGCCCCGGCCCGACTCCGGGGAGTCCAGCTACCGCGGCTCCGGCCGCCTGGAGGGCCGCAGGGCCGTGGTGACCGGGGCCGACTCCGGCATCGGCCGTGCCACGGCGATCGCCTACGCCCGGGAGGGGGCCGACGTCGTCCTGTCCTACCTCCCCGCGGAGGAGGCGGACGCCCGCGAGGTCGTGGAGCTCGTCGAGCAGGCCGGGCGCCGTGCCGTGGCTGTGCCCGGTGACGTCACCGACAAGGCCTACTGCGAGCAGCTGATCGAGACCGCCGTGGCCGAGCTGGGCGGGATCGACATCCTGGCCAACATCGCCGGCAAGCAGCAGCACTGCCCGGACATCCTCGAGCTGACCGACGAGCAGTTCGACGAGACCTACAAGACCAACGTCTACGCCATGTTCTGGCTGTGCAAGGCGGCGGTGCCCCACCTGCCCCCGGGCTCGGCGATCATCAACACGTCCTCGATCCAGGGCTACCAGCCGGCCCCGATCCTGCTGGACTACGCGTCCACGAAGTACGCGATCAACGGCTTCAGCAAGTCCCTGGCCGCCCAGCTGGCGCCCAAGGGCATCCGGGTGAACGTCGTGGCCCCCGGTCCGGTCTGGACCCCGCTGCAGATCGTCGGCGGCCAGCCGCCGGAGAACCTGCCCGAGTTCGGCGCCTCGGAGGCACCGCTGGGCCGGCCCGGCCAGCCCGCGGAGATGGCCCCCGCCTACGTGTTCCTGGCCTCCCAGGAGTCCAGCTACGTCAGCGGTGAGACCCTCGCCGCGACCGGCGGGATGCCCACCCCCTGACCCGCCGCTAGACTGACCGCGAACGCGTCCACGGCCGCCCGCGACCGGCCGCCTCCCACCGCCAGAAGGAACGGAACCATGGCCAACAGAGCTCAGTCGTCCACCAGCGTCTCCGCGGACGGGTCGGCCGACGCCCGCAGGGACGGCACCGGCGTCCGCTCGCACTCCGGCCAGGGACACCTGGTCAACAACCTCGTGTTCTTCGTGCTGTGCATGGCCATCATGATCGGCAGCTTCATCGCCTTCGCCACCTATCCCGACAGCCCGCTGGTGTGGATCGTCGGACTGGGACTCTACGCGCTGGCCCTGCTCATCCCCGTGGGCATCCTGCAGAACAGCACCTCGAAGAAGGCGGAGGGCGGGCGCACCATCCTCATGCACGTGCCCCCGACAACGGAGGTCGCCGGCGAGCCCACCACCGCGGAGAGCTTTCCCGACCGCCCCCGGGACATCGGCGCCCGGGACGCGGAGGTCCGCGCGGAGCACAAGGACGACACGCTGGGCAGAGCCACGCAGTAGTCCGCCGCGCCCCGCGGCCCACGGCCCCCTCCCCGCCGGGAGGGGGCCGTCCGCATGTCCGGCCCCGTGGACCCCGTGGACCCGGTGACGACGCCGGAGAGCCGACCCGCCCCACGGCCGCCTCCGGCCCGCCAGCACCCCGGATCCGGTCCGGCCGGGCACGTCCGAGCGGTGGTCCTCCGCACCGGGGACACCGGTCCACCGGCACCCGGACGATCCCGGCGACCGGCCCCGTGCGGCACGCACCCGTGTGGGGGACGCCACAGAATATGCTTTGTCCCCAATTTGCTGGACAGCTAGCACATCGTTCCTACATCGCGGTAACCGCGTGATGCCGCGGCCGAGGACCACCTGACGAGCCGGAACACATGTCTTTGCAACCGCCAACGCTCCCGCCGTCGACTCCGCTCCTGGAATGCAAACGCAAACTGTGCGCATGATGCATGCAGTCGGCCGGTCCGGGGGGACGGGCCGACGGATCCGTCGGGGGGACGGATCAGCTTCGACCCGGAGGAGACCGTCGTGTCCACCGCTGCTCTCGTGCCCATGGGGATGGCACCCGCCACCGAGCTCGTCCAGGCGAGCCTGCAGGACGGGGGGCGTCTGCTGCTGATGATCGCCATGGCCCTGTTCCTGTCCTACGTCCTGTTCATGCTCGGCGCCGTCCTGCTCTCCGCGGCGGCCGACCGGGTGCGCTCGGCCCGGAAGCCGTCCCGCGCCGGCGCCCTCGACGGCCTGCGGTCCGCACCGGGGCCGGCCGCCGAGCGGCACCGGATCAGCGCGTAGGAGCTCCCGGTGATCATCCTCTTCAACCAGCGCATCGACCTCGTCCTGATCCTGGCGGTCGTCCTGGTGGGCGTCAGCGTCCTGTACTCGCTCACCATGCTGGTCCTGTCCCACAGGACTCCGCGCCAGGAGCGTGCGGCCCGGCCGACGCCGGTCGGCGTCGACCCCGCCCGGGCCGTGTCGGACGTCGTCTTCGTGATCCCCTGCCTGAACGAGGAGCGCGTGCTCCGGGGAAGCCTCGACCGGCTGGTGTCGCTCGAGCACCCCCGCCTGCACGTCCTCGTGGTCGACGACGGCTCGGACGACGGCACCGCCGAGATCGCCGCGAGCTACCCGGACGCCCGGGTCCACCTGCTGCGCCGCCGCGCGCCCGGGGCCCGTCAGGGGAAGGGCGAGGCCCTCAACGCGGCGATCCGCCACATCCGCTCCGGGGCCGTCGCCCGCGGAACGGTCTCGAACGACGTCGTCGTGTGCGTGGTCGACGCCGACGGCCGCCTCGAGCCGCACGTGCTGGACGAGGTGCTGCCCCTCTTCGCCGACCAGCAGCTGGGCGCTGTCCAGATCGGCGTCAGGATCAACAACCGGGACACGAACCTGCTGGCCCGGATGCAGGACGTCGAGTTCGTGCTGTACACGGAGGTCTTCCAGCGCGGGCGCCGCCACCTGGGCAGCGTCTGCCTGGGCGGCAACGGCCAGTTCGTCCGGCTCTCCGCCCTGTACGGGCTGGGCCCGTCGCCGTGGTCCCGCAGCCTCTCGGAGGACCTCGACCTCGGGGTGCGCCTCCTGCTCGACGGCTGGAGCACGGAGTTCAACCACCGGACCGCGGTCCACCAGCAGGGACTCGTGGACGTGGGCCGCTGGATCCGGCAGCGGGCCCGGTGGTTCCAGGGACACCTCCAGTCCTGGACGCTCGTCCCCTGGGTGCTGCGCAACCTCGCCGGGACCCGGCGGGTCGACCTGCTCTACCACCTCACGAGCCCGTTCCTGCTGCTCGTCACCTCGTTCCTGAGCCTCGCGTTCTTCTTCTGGATCCTCGCGGTGGGCCTCGACGTGGCCCTCGACAGCGCGGTGTTCTCCCCGTGGTGGCTCTCCGCGTACCTGATCGCGTTCGGCCCGGCCCTGCTCTTCGGCGTCGTGTACTGGCGCAACGAGCGCGAGCACGGACAGCGCCTCTGGCACGCGGTGCTGCTCATGCACCTGTACGTGGCCTACGCCCTCCTGTGGTACGCCGCCGGCTGGCGGGCGACGGTGCGCTCCCTGACCGGACGCACCTCCTGGGCGAAGACGGACCGCACCGCGGACGACCAGGTGCCCGAGGCGGCCGGCACCGGGTCCGGTCGCTGATGCCGACCCGCGTGCGGACGCCCCTGGCCCTGGGGGCCGTCCTGCTGGCCGGGACCGTCCTGGTCGTGCACCTGTTCACGGACGTGCTGCGCGCCGGCGGCGGCGGGACGCAGCCGTGGCGGGACGGGGAGCAGCACGGGCGGTGGACCGTGGAGTTCACCGGCTACGGCGAGGCCTCCGGCGACGACCGGGAGGTGGTCCTCGAACCGCGCTCGGCCCCGTCCGCGGACGTCACCCACGGCGGACTCGTCCGGACCACCGAGACCTACCGGGACGCGGCCTTCGAGGTCACCGTCCGCACCGAGGCGCAGGTCCGCGCCGGCGATCCCAACGTGTGGGAGGTCGGCTGGGTGCTGTGGAACTACCGGGACAACGACCACTTCTACGCCGTGGCGCTCAAGCCCAACGGGTGGGAGATCTCCAAGCAGGACCCCGCCTACCCCGGCAAGCAGCGCTTCGTCGCCACGGGCACCGGACGGACGTTCCCGATCGGTGCGGACTACCGCGTGCGCGTTGAGCAGGACTGGCCCCGCATGACCGTGAGCGTGGACGGCCAGGAGCTCGCCACCGTCGTCGACGAGGAACGGCCCTACCGGGGCGGCGCGATCGGCCTCTACACCGAGGACGCGCGGGTCCGCTTCACCGGCCTCGAGATCCTGGCCACCGCCGCCGGCCCGTCCTGAGCCGCCGGCCCGCACGGCCCCCGCACCCGCGGACCCCGCGCACCGCCCGTACGTCCCACGCACCCGCAGATCCCGCGCACACCCCGCACGATCCACGCACCCGCAGATCCCGCGCACACCCCGCACACCCCGTGGCCCCGCCGGGGACACGACCCGACCCCGAGGAGACCCACGTGCCCAGCACCCGCATCACCGTCATGGCCGTCTACGGCACCCGTCCCGAGGCGATCAAGATGGCCCCGCTCGTCCTCGCCCTGCGCGAGGACCCCCGCTTCCGCGTCCGCGTGGTCGTGACCGGCCAGCACCGCGAGATGCTGGACCAGGTCAACGGCAGCTTCGGCATCGTCCCGGACCACGACCTCGACATCCACGCCCCCGGGCAGACGCTCACCCAGATCAGCAACCGCACCCTGGACGGGCTCGCGCCCCTGCTGGAGGCCGAGCGCCCGGACGCCGTGCTGGTGCAGGGGGACACCACCACCACCTTCGCCGCCGCGCTGGCCGCCTTCTACGCCGGCGTCGACGTCGTGCACACCGAGGCGGGCCTGCGCACCGGCGACCGGCACTCCCCCTTCCCGGAGGAGATCAACCGCCGGCTCACCAGCCACATGGCGTCGCTGCACCTGGCGCCGACGGCGGAGAGCAGGGACAACCTGCTGCGGGAGAACATCGCGGCGGACACGGTGGTGATCACCGGCAACTCCGTCATCGACGCCCTGCTGCTCACGGTGGCCGCCCGCCCGCGGATCGAGGACGAGGCGCTCGCGGAGCGGCTCGGCCGGGGCCGCCCGGTGGTCCTCGTGACCGCGCACCGCCGCGAGTCCTGGGGCGAGCCCCTGCGGCAGGTCGGCCGCGCGCTCGCCCGGCTGGCCGCCATCCACCCCGACCACGACTTCGTCTTTCCCGCCCACCGCAACCCGCTGGTCCGCGAGGCGATCGTCCCCGCCGTGCAGGACCGCGAGAACGTCCTGGTCACCGAGCCCTTGCCCTACACGCAGTTCTGCGCCCTCATGGAGCGCTCCTGCCTCATCCTCACCGACAGCGGCGGGGTGCAGGAGGAGGGCCCGTCCCTCGGCAAGCCCGTCCTCGTCATGCGGGAGACCACGGAGCGCCCGGAGGCCGTCGACTCCGGCACCGTGGAGCTGGTCGGCACCGACGAGCAGGACGTGGTCGACGCCGTCTCCCGGCTCCTCCTCGACCGCGCCGAGTACGACCGGATGGCCCGGGCCGTGAACCCCTACGGCGACGGCCGGGCCGCGGAGCGCACGGTCCAGGCCCTGGCCAGGCACTACGGGCTCGGCGGCACCGTCGACGAGTTCCGCCCGATGGCGGCCTCCGCCCGCTGATCCCGCCGCCCCCCGACGAGCCCGCGGTCGGCGCGGGAGGAAAGGAACGACCATGAACGACCAGTACCGGCTCTCCAGGATGGGCCGTGCCCTGTGGGCGGCGGCCCTCGTGGCGCTGCCCGTCCTCTCGGTGGGGGCGGTCTTCGGCCTGACCGACGACTCGATCGTGCTCGGCCAGGGGTCCGCGGTCGCGGACAAGTACGCCTCCCCGATCGACGACCTGCTCCCGTCCTCCGGAAACACCCCCGACTTCTCCTCCACATGGGGGCAGCCCGGCGGCAGCAGGACCCTGGTGCTCTTCGACGGCAGCGGCTCCCGCCCCGAGAACGCCGAGCTGTACGCAGTCGCGGCCGGCAACCTCGCCACCCACTTCGGCCAGGTGGAGGCCCTCGACCTCGCCGAGTACGAGGAGAACCGGATGGACGCCTTCGACGCGGTGGTCTACCTGGGCACGGACCACGAGACGGAGGTGCCGGCCGCCTTCCTCGCCGACGTCCGGGAGGGCACCGTCCCCGTCCTGTGGGCGGAGCAGAACATCGACGAGCTCGCGACGGCCTCCTCCCCCGACGGCGAGGACTTCATCGCCCAGTACGGGTGGGACGCCCAGGAACCGATCACGCTGGCGAGCAGCGAGGTCAAGCATGTCGACTACAAGGACGAGCCGGTCGACCGGTACGCCGACGGCGTGGACCTGCTCAACGCTCCCCGCGTGCTCGACGCGGACCGGGCGGAGGTCATCGTGCACGGGCTGTGCGGCGAGCCCGACGCCCTGCGCCCGTGCGTCACCGACGACCCCGACTACACCGGCAGCTCGGTCCCGTGGGCGGTGCGGTCGGGGAACCTGACGTACCTCGCGGAGCTGCCCCTGAACTACATCACCGAGAACCACCTGTACCTGGTCTTCGCCGACCTCTTCTACGACCTGCTCGGCTCGGACGTCCCGGCGGTGCAGCAGGCGGCCGTGCGCTTCGAGGACGTCGGCCCGGAGGCCGACCCCGACCAGCTGCGGGCCGTGGCCGACCACCTGCACGCCCGCGGCGTCCCGTTCCAGGTGGCCGTGATGCCGGTGCAGATCGACCGCACCAAGGACGGGAACGACTGGTACGGGCTGACCCTGCTGGACGCCCCCCACGTGGTGGATGCGCTCAAGTACATGCAGGAGCGCGGGGGAACGCTCGTCCAGCACGGCACGAGCCACCAGTACGGCGCCACCGACAACCCCTACAGCGGACGCTCGGGGGACGACTACGAGTTCTTCCGCTACGGGTGCAGCGCCACCGAGCTGCCGCCGTACGAGTTCGAGCCGTGCCGGGACGACTCCTGGGTGCGCAAGGTGGGGCCCGTGCCCCAGGACGACGTCGCGCAGCACAGGGCCCGCATGGAGGAGGGCCGGCAGATCATGGCCGAGGCCGGACTGGGCGAGCCGACGATCTTCGAGACGCCCCACTACACCGCCTCCGTCAACGCCTACGCCGCGATGGCCGAGCTCTACGACGCCCGCTACGAGCAGGGTGAGTACTTCGCGGGCACCATCACCGACCGGGAGATCTCCACCGAGCACTACTACGGGCAGTACTTCCCCTACTCGGTGCACGACGTCTACGGGCAGAAGGTGTACCCGGAGAACCTGGAGAACGTGACGCTGAAGGACCTGAACAACCACGCGGCGCGCTCCCCCGCGACCCTCATCGACCGGGCCGAGGCCAACCTGATCGTCCGGGAGTCGACGGCGAGCTTCTACTTCCACCCGTTCCTGGACATCGGCTACCTGGACGAGGTGGTCACGGGGATCGAGGAGCTCGGCTACGAGTTCGTGCCGGTGACCGAGCTCAAGTAGGGCCTCGGCCATCCTCGGGGTCCCGCCGGACCCACTAGACTGGGGGCGACTGCTTCCGCGGCCGCCCGTGGCGGGCCGCCCCCACACCGCCAGAAGGATTGGAACCATGGCCAACAGAGCTCAGTCGTCCACCAGCGTCTCCGCTGCCGACGCGCCGACCCGCGGCCGCGGTACCACCGTGCGTTCGCACTCGGGCCAGGGGCACCTGGTCAACAACCTCGTGTTCTTCGTGGTGTGCATGGCCATCATGATCGGCAGCTTCGTCGCGTTCGCCAGCTACCCGAACAGCCCCTTGATCTGGTTCGTCGGCCTGGGTCTCTACGCGCTCGCGCTGCTCATCCCCGTGGCGATCCTGCGCAACAGCACGGCGCAGAAGGCCCACGGCGGGCGCACGGTCGTGATGGACGTCCCCTCGACCACCGAGGTGCCGGACATGGGCGCGGGCCGCACGGCCGCCGAGTTCGACGACGGCCCGCGGGACGTCCGCGAGCGCGACGCCCACACCGCGGACGTCCACCACCACGACAAGTTCGGCAAGGCCACCGAGTAGGCCTGCACGGGCGGTCCTGCCCGGACAGGACTGCCCGAACGCACGACGACGACAGGGCGCCTCCCGGACGGGAGGCGCCCTGTCGTCGTCGTCCAGGCGGCGTGCGCACCAGGCCCGCTCAGCCGGTGCGTCCGCGCCCGGCACCGCGCCGGGAACCGGTCGGCCACGGCCGGGGGCGCCGCCGCGCGGCGACGTCCTCGGCCCAGCCGACGGCGAGCAGGACCCCGGACAGCAGCGCCCAGGCCAGGAGGAAGTCCGGCCACGACGTCCCGAGCAGCCAGGGGACGCTCTCCCAGAGGGCGTCGACCGCGTACACCGGCTCCATGAGCGGCACGGTGAGGGCGATCATCAGGTTGTGCCACAGGTAGACCGTCACCGCGCGGCGGTTGAGCAGCGTGACCGCCCCGTCCAGGAAGCGCAGCGGCCGCGGCAGGACCTGCCACCTCGGCGAGAGGCGCAGCAGCACGGCGCAGAACCCGGCGGACCAGAGCGCCTGCCCGACCGGGATGCCGTTGAGGTCCAGCCCCTGCTCCGTCGGGTGGGCCAGGGCCCACCACAGACCCAGCGCCATGACCACGGGCCCGGCCACCAGGACGAACCGCCGCGGGAGCCGGCGCAGCCGGCCGTCGTGGTGGGCGAAGCCGAGGATCCAGCAGGAGCCGTAGACGGCCAGATCGGTCAGCACGGCCGAGACCGGGTCCGGGAGCGGCACCGCGCCGGGCTCCAGGAGGAGCAGCAGCCCCAGCGGCGCCAGGAAGGTCGGCCACGGCCGGGACCGGTACAGGCGCAGCAGCAGCGGCGAGAGGAGCACGAACCAGAGGTAGGCCCGGATGTACCAGAGGATCTCGCCCGCCTGCACCGGCCAGGACGGGTCGAGCGGACCGGTCCCGTCGCCGAGCTCCCCGGGGTACGGCGGGTCCGCCAGCGGCACGAACCACAGCAGCACCCGGTACCACGGTCCCGTGCCCTGCTCCCCCGGCACCCATCCGCCGAGCACGAACAGGGTCAGGACCGTGGTGCTGTAGACCCACAGGGGCACCAGCAGCCGACGGCTCCGGCTCCGCAGCACGGATCCGGCGGGCCGCTGCAGGGAGGCCGCCATGAGCGACCCCGCGAGCGCGAACATGATGCCCATGGCCGGGAAGACGATGCTGAACAGGGCGCCGCCGAACGTGTGGTACGCGACGATGCGGACGAGGGCCACCGCCCGGAGCAGGTCCAGACAGCGGTCCCGCCCGGCGGCGCTCCCCGTCGCCGCTCCTCCGGGCACCGCTCCGCCGGACGCCCCCGCGCCCGGGTGCACCAGGGCGCCCTCGTCCTCCCCCACCATCGACCCCCTCCGGATGTGCCTGACGGCGCCCCCGCGCGCGGCCGCCGCGGCGGCGTCCGCGGCCTGTCCGCCGCAGCGGACGCCAGTCCGCCTCTGGTGATCACACTAGTGAATCACCGTGCGGGGTGCGGCACGGGGCCGGTGCTCAGGCCGGGGCCGGCTCCTTCGCGAAGACCGCCTCGACCACGCCGCGCGCCCACGCGAGCACCGCGCCGTCCACGAGGTCCTTGCCGCCGATCCGCTCGGTCTTGGGCTTGGGGATCAGCACCTGGAAGGTGTCGGTGCCGGGCACCGCCTTGACCTGCGCGCCCGGGTAGAGACGGGTGAGCCGCATGCGCCGGGACTCGGGGAGGTCGGCCGGGGCGAAGCGCACCATGCTGCCCTGGGCCGCCACGTCGGTCAGGCCGGCGGCGCGGGCGGCCACCCGGAAGCGGGCGACCTCCAGCAGGTTCTGCACGGGCTCGGGCACCTCGCCGTAGCGGTCCACGAGCTCGTCGGCGACCTCCTGGATCGCCTCCTCCGTGGCCGCGTTGGCGAGGTTGCGGTAGGCCTCGAGGCGCAGCCGCTCCCCCGGCACGTAGTCGTGCGGCAGGTACGCGTTGACCGGCAGCTCGATCTTCATCTCGGTGGGCCGCTCGTCCTCCTCGCCGCGGTACTCGGCGACGGCCTCCCCCACCAGGCGCAGGTACATGTCGAAGCCCACCCCGGCGATGTGCCCGGACTGCTCCCCGCCCAGCATGTTGCCGGCGCCGCGGATCTCGAGGTCCTTGACGGCCAGCTGCATGCCGGCGCCCAGCTCGTTGTGGGCGGCGACGGCCTTGAGCCGCTCCAGCGCCGTCTCGGAGAGCGGCTTCTCGGCCTGGTAGAGGAAGTAGGCGTAGGCCCGCTCCCGGCCGCGGCCCACGCGCCCGCGCAGCTGGTGCAGCTGCGAGAGCCCGTAGCGGTCCGCGCCGTCGACGATCAGGGTGTTGGCGTTGGCGATGTCCAGGCCGGTCTCCACGATGGTGGTGCACACCAGGACGTCGAACTTCTTCTCCCAGAAGTCCACGATGATCTGCTCCAGCCGGGACTCGGACATCTGCCCGTGCGCCACGGCGATCCGCGCCTCGGGCACGAGCTCGGCGATCTCCTTGGCCTTGCGCTCGATCGAGGACACCCGGTTGTGGATGTAGAACACCTGGCCCTCGCGCATGAGCTCGCGCCGGACCGCGGCGGAGACCTGCTTGTCGGTGTAGGCGCCCACGTAGGTCAGCACCGGGTGGCGCTCCTCCGGCGGGGTCGCGAGGGTCGAGGTCTCCCGGATGCCGGTGAGCGACATCTCCAGGGTGCGCGGGATCGGGGTCGCGGACATCGCCAGGACGTCCACGTCGGTGCGCATCGCCTTGAGCTTCTCCTTGTGCTCCACCCCGAAGCGCTGCTCCTCGTCGATGACCACGAGGCCGAGGTCCTTGAACCGGACCTCCTTGGACAGCAGCCGGTGCGTGCCGATGACCACGTCGATGGACCCGTCCTGCAGCCCCGCGAGCGTCTCCCGGGTCTCCTTGGCCGTCTGGAACCGGGAGAGGGCGGCCAGGCGCACCGGGAAGCCGGAGAAGCGCTCGGTGAACGTCTCGGCGTGCTGCTGGGCCAGCAGCGTGGTGGGCACGAGGATCGCCGCCTGCTTGCCGTCCTGCACGGCCTTGAACGCCGCGCGCACCGCCACCTCGGTCTTGCCGTAGCCCACGTCCCCGGAGATCAGCCGGTCCATGGGGACCTCCCGCTCCATGTCCGCCTTGACCTCGTCGATGGTGGTCAGCTGGTCCGGCGTCTCGATGTACGGGAACGCTTCCTCGAGCTCGCGCTGCCACGGGGTGTCCTCCCCGAAGGCGTGGCCGCGGGAGGCCATCCGGGCCGAGTACAGGCGGATCAGCTCGTTGGCGATGTCCCGCACGGCCCGCTTGGCGGCGCGCTTGGTCTTGTTCCAGTCCGTGCCGCCCATCTTGGACAGCGTGGGCGTCTCCCCGCCCACGTAGTTGGTCACCTGGTCGAGCTGGTCGGTGGGCACGAACAGGCGGTCCCGGGGTCCGTTGCGCTTGGACGCGGCGTACTCGAGCACCAGGTACTCGCGCACCGGCTTGGGCTGGCCGGGCTTGGTCATGGCCCCGGCGATGGGCCGCTGGATGAGCTCCACGAACTGGCCGATGCCGTGCTGCTCGTGCACCACGAAGTCGCCCTGGCTCAGCGCCAGCGGGTCCACGGCGTTGCGTTTGCGCCGCACCGGGAGCTTGCGCATGTCCTTGGTGGTGTACGGGCTGGCCCTGCCCAGCAGGTCCGCCTCGGTGAGCAGCACGATCCGCGGGCCGTCCAGGGCGAAGCCCTTGCCGGCCACCGCGGTGGTGAGCTCCACGATCCCGGGCTGCGGCTCTTCCGTCAGGGACTCGCGGCGGGCGGCCGGGATCCCGGCGTCGTGCAGCAGCTCCGCGATCCGGGTCAGCGGGCCGGGGCCCTCGGTCACGGCGACGACGCGCCAGCCGTCGGCCACCCGGCCCTGCAGGAACTCGAGCATCGCCTCGACGTCGCCGTGGAAGCTGAGCGGGTCCCGGGCGGCCACCGTGAGGGTGTCCGCGTCCGAGTCGAGCAGGGCGATGTCCTCCGCGGCGGTGTCGGCGTCCACGTCCTGGCCGGCCACCGCGTTGACGTTGAGTGCGGTCACGGCCCACCAGCCGAGGCCGGTCGCCAGCGCGGTGGCCCGGGCCTCGGCGAGGGTCTGGAAGGACCCGGAGGCCAGGGTGCGGTCGGCGGCGTCGTCGTCCTGGACGGCGTGCTCGGCCGAGGAGATGTCGATGGGCGCGGACAGCCCGTCCGAGGCGGAGTCCCAGGCGGCGAGCAGGAACTCCTCGTTGGTGGCCACGAGGTCGTGGGCGCGGGTGCGGACCTTCTCGGGCTCCATGACCACCACGAGCGAGCCGGGCGGGAGCAGGGACAGCACGGGCACCATGCCGTCCACGAGCAGGGGCGCGAGGGACTCCATGCCCTCCACGTAGATGCCGCCGGCGATCCGCTCGAGCATCGACTCCGCGCCGGGCAGGGAGTCCTTGAGCTTCGCGGCCCGGGACATCACGGACGGGGTGATGAGCACCTCGCGGCACGGCGGGGCCACCAGGCGGTCCGGGTGGTCCTGCGCGGTGAGGGTGCGCTGGTCGGCGACGGCGAACCAGCGCAGCTCGTCGACCTCGTCCCCGAAGAACTCGATGCGCACGGGGTGGTCCTCGACCGGGGAGAAGACGTCGATGATCCCGCCGCGCACGGCGAACTCCCCGCGGCGGGTGACCATGTCCACCCGGGCGTAGGCGGCCTCGGCGAGCGCGGTCACGGCGGCGTCGAAGTCGAGCTCCTCCCCGCAGGCGAAGCGCACCGGGGTCATGTCCCCCAGGCCCTCGACGACGGGCTGGAGCACGGACCGGACCGGGGCCGTCAGCACCCGCAGGGGGCGCTCGGCGTCGTTGCCGGCCAGCCGGCGCAGCACGTCGAGCCGGCGGCCCACGGTGTCCGAGCGGGGCGAGAGCCGCTCGTGCGGCAGGGTCTCCCACGCCGGGAACTCCGCGACCTCCTCGACCGGGAGGTAGGCGCCCAGGGCCGCGGCGAGGTCCTCGGACTCCCGGCCCGTCGCGGTCACGGCCAGCAGCACGGGGGCACGGGAACCGGCCGGCGCCGGGGCGTCGTCGAGGGCTCCGCGCAGCTGGGCGGTGAGCACCGCGCGCATCCCGTCCGGGGCGCTGATCACGGTCTCGGCGCTGCGCTCCCCCGGGGGCAGGCCCGCCTGGATGCGCAGATTGGCGAAGGAACGCTCCGCCCCGAGGGCGGCGAGCAGTCCGGACAAGGTCATGGGTGCGCAGTCTCCTGGGACGCTGAAGTGTGGTGCTGGTGGCGCGACGGGGCTGTCGGAGCCGACGGTCGCGGGTCCCAGCTTACTCCCGGCTCCCGACAGGTCCCGGGGCCGCGGATCGGGGCCCGCCTACCATGGGAGCACGCATCCGCCGCGACCGAGGAGCTCCGATGGCCGTCACCGCCTCCACCACCGTTCCTGCGCCGCTCGGCCAGGTCGTGGTGACCTTCACCGACGAGGAGTCCATCCGGCACGTCACCCACGGCGCCGGGGCCTGGCTCGCGAGCCGCTGAGCCGGTGGCCCTCGTGCCCGGCCCCGGAGTCGGCCGGTCCACCGGCGGACGACCCGCTGACCCCCGCTCCACGACGGACAGGAGTCCACGGTGACCGCAGGCGGGACTGACCAGCACGGGCGGGGACCGGGCAACTTCCTCCGTCACGACCTGGTGGGGGGTGTGCTGCTGCTGATCGCGATGCTCTCCGCGCTGGTGCTCGCCAACAGTCCCTGGTCGGACGGCTACTTCGCCCTGCGGGACACCCACATCGGCATCGACTTCCCCGGCCTGGACCACACCGTGGGCGAGTGGGCCTCGGAGGGCCTGCTGGCGATCTTCTTCTTCCTCGTGGGCCTGGAGCTCAAGGCCGAGTTCGTGGACGGCGAGCTGCGCGACATCCGCAAGGCGATGCTGCCCGTCGTCGCGGCGTTCGGCGGCGTGCTCGCCCCGGCGCTGATCTACCTGGTGGTCAACCTCACGCTGAGCAGCGACCCCGGCACCACGGGCGGGTGGGCCATCCCCACGGCCACCGACATCGCCTTCGCCGTCTCCGTGCTCGCCGTGGTGGGCGCCTCGCTGCCCGTGGCCATGCGCACCTTCCTGCTCACCCTGGCGGTGGTGGACGACCTCATCGCCATTGTGATCATCGCGTTCGTCTACACCGACGAACTCAGCGTCAGGTACCTGCTGCTGGCCCTGATCCCGCTGGGGCTCTACACCGTCCTGGCCCAGAGGTTCCCCGATTTCTTCATGCGGCACCACTGGGCCGCCTGGGTGATCCTGCTGCCCATCGGCATCGTCACGTGGCTGTTCGTCCTGGAGTCCGGCATCCACGCGACCATCGCCGGCGTGCTGCTCGGCTTCACGGTCCCGGTCAAGAAGGTCACCCCGCGGGTGATCCGCCAGGAGGAGCCCGAGCTCGGACTCGCCCCGGCCCTGGAGCACCGCTTCCGGCCGCTCTCCAACGGCCTGGCCATCCCGGTGTTCGCGTTCTTCGCCGCCGGCGTGGCCGTGGGCGGGGTGGACGGCGTGGTCAGCTCCCTGTCCGACCCCGTGGCGATCGGCATCGTCCTGGGCCTCGTCCTCGGCAAGGTGATCGGCATCTTCGGCGCCGCCTGGCTCATGGACCGGTTCACCCCCGCGACCAAGGACGACGACTACACGTGGCTGGACCTCGGCGGCCTGGCCATGGTCGCCGGCATCGGCTTCACCGTGGCCCTGCTCGTGGCGGAGCTGAGCTTCGGCCCCGGCAGCCTGCACGACGAGCACGCGAAGGTCGGCATCCTCACCGGCTCGGCGATCGCCGCCCTGGCCGGCGGCACCCTGCTGACCGTGCGCAACGGCCACTACAAGAAGCTGCGCCTGCAGGGCGTGGCGGTCGACAGGCTGGACCGTGCATGATCGTTGGAGGCGGTTCTCTAGGATGAAGCAGAACCGATCCACAGACCCGAGGAGCCCCCATGGCCGTCACCGCCTCCACCACCGTTCCCGCGCCCGTCGACCAGGTCGTCGCGACCTTCGCCGACGAGGCCTTCGTCCGCCACGTGGCCGAGAAGGCCGGCGCCACCCTGGAGTCCTTCGAGGTCTCGGGCGAGACCAGCGGGGCCTTCATCGTGACCACGGTGCGGGCGATGAGCGCCGACCGGCTCCCGGACATGGCCAAGCGGTTCGTCGGGGACTCCGTGCACCTCACCCAGACGGACGCCTACGAGGCCCCGGCCGAGGACGGGTCCCGCACCGTGCGCAGCGACATCCGGGTGGCCTCCCTGCCGGTCTCCGGCAGCGCCGACCAGACCCTGCGCGCAGTGGGCGAGCAGACGGAGGTCAACGTGGACTGCACGGTGGAGGCGAACATCCCGTTCGTCGGCAAGCAGGTCGCGGCGGCCGCGGAGCCCTACATCGGCAAGGCCCTGTCCCTGCAGTCCCAGGAGGCCCAGGTCTGGCTCGCGAGCCGCTGAGACTGGACTCGGGCCGGAAGGCGGCCAGTCCCGGGTGCGCACGGCCCCGGCCGTTTTCAGAGCACGTCCGTGTTGCCGCGCTGCTTCAGGGAGGCCACGGCGTCCTTGACCCGCTGGGCGTGCTCCCGGGTGGTCACCAGCAGCGCGTCCGGGGTGTCCACCACGACGATGTCCTCGACCCCGATCAGGGCGATCAGCCGGCCCGTGTCCGAGACGACGATGCCGCTGGAGCTGTCCGAGAGCACCCGGCTGTTGTCGCCCAGGACCGTCACGTCGGGATCCGTCTCGGGATCGACGTGGTTGAGCCGCCGGATCGCGGCGAAGTCCCCGACGTCGTCCCAGGTGAAGCTCGCCGGGACCATGGCCACGTCCCCGGCCGCGGCCGCGGGCTCGGCCACGGCGTAGTCGATCGCGATCTTCGGCAGCCCGGGCCACACCCGGTCCACGACCTCGTCCTGGGCCGGGGTGCCCCAGGCCTCGGCGATCTCGCTCAGCCCGGCGTGCAGCGCCGGCTCGCTCGCCGCGAGATGGCGCAGCATCAACGACGCCGGGGCCACGAACATCCCGGCGTTCCAGGTGTGGTTGCCCCCGGCCACGTACTGCCGGGCGGTGTCCTCGTCGGGCTTCTCGACGAACTCCTCGACGCCCAGCGCGTTCGGCGCCCCCGGGATCCCCAGCGGGGCCCCGGCCCGGATGTAGCCGAACCCGGTGGCCGGGGAGCTCGGCGGGATCCCGATCGTCACGATCCGTCCCGTGGCCGCGGCGGTCACCGCCTCCCGCACGGCGTCCTGGAAGGCCCCGGCGGGCTCGATCACGTGGTCGGCGGCGAAGGAGCCGACGATCGCCTCGGGGTCCCGGCGCTGGACGAGCATGCAGGCCAGCCCGATGGCCGCCGCCGAGTCCTTCGGGGAGGGCTCGAGCACGAGGTCCTCCGCCGAGAGCTCCGGGAGCTGCCGGCACACCGCCGCGGCGTGCGTGCGGCCGGTCACGACCATGACGCTGCCGCCGCCGAGCCCGGCGAGCCGGTCGTAGGTGGCGCGCAGGAGCGACGAGCCGGAGCCGGTGAGGTCCAGCAGGAACTTCGGCGCGTCGGCCCGGGACAGGGGCCAGAGCCGGGAGCCGACCCCTCCGGCAGGGATGAAGGGGTGGAAGTGGGCGAG
>NZ_JBISWJ010000090.1:0-13644 GCF_044462225.1 Kocuria kalidii
CCGGCCGACCCGCACGTCAGTCACACCCAGCAGGCGAACACCCAGGCAGGAGCCACCCATGACCGTCGTAGACACCCTTTCCCCCACCGCGCAGCAGGCTGCCGCACCCGCGGAGTCGACAGTGCGGGCCGCGTCCCCCCAGTTCGTGCTCACGCTCACCTGCCCGGACCAGGTGGGGATCGTCCATGCCGTCACGGAGTTCCTCCTGGCCCACGGGGCGAACATCACCGAGCACCAGCAGTTCGACGATCCGGCGCACGGGCTCGTCCACCTGCGCACGGCCTTCACCGGTTCCCGGGAGCTGACGCTCGGGACGCTCGAAGAGGACTTCGCCCCCGTCGCCGAGCGGTTCGGCATGCGCCACCACATCCACGACCAGACACCGCCCCGGCTGCTCGTCATGGTGTCCAGGAGCGGCCACTGCCTCAACGACCTGATCTTCCGGTGGCGGGCCGGCGGCCTCGGGGGCGAGATCGCCCTGGTGGTCTCCAACCACGAGGAGCTGCGCCCCATGGCCGAGGCGGCAGGCCTGCCGTACATCCACCTTCCCGTGGCCCCCGCCGGCAAGGAGGAGGCCGAGCGGCAGCTGCTGGCACTGGTCGAGGAGCACGACATCGACCTCGTGGTGCTGGCGCGCTACATGCAGATCCTCTCCGACGACCTCTGCCGCGCCCTGGCGGGGAGGGCCATCAACATCCACCACTCCTTCCTGCCCGGGTTCAAGGGGGCCCGCCCCTACCACCAGGCCTACGAGCGGGGCGTGAAGCTCGTCGGCGCCACCGCCCACTACGTGACGGCCGACCTGGACGAGGGGCCGATCATCGAGCAGGAGGTCATCCGGGTGGACCACACCCACGGCCCGCGGGCCCTGTCCACCGTGGGGCAGGACGCGGAGGCGCTGGCTCTCTCCCGCGCGGTCCGCTGGCACTGCGAGCACCGCGTGCTCCTGGAGGGCTCCAGCACCGTCGTCTTCCGCTGAGCCGCGCGGCCCCGAGCCTGCCGCGCCACCGGCCCCGGCCCCGGGCCCGGAGCCGCGGCTGCCCGTGCACCGGCGGCCGCCACCCATCACCGTCCGTCAACGCCCACCGAAGGAAACAGCACATGATCGGTTCGGAGACCCTCAACGACTACCTGGAACGCCTGGCCTCCCGGGAACCCACGCCCGGGGGCGGGGCGGCCGCAGCGCTGCACGCGGCCCAGGGGGCCGCCCTGATCGCCATGGTGGCGCGCTACACCACGGGGGCGAAGTACGCCGAGCACGAGGAGCGGTCCTCCCGGATCGCCGCCCGCGCCGACGACATCATCCCGGAGGCGCTGCAGCTGGCCGACGACGACGAGAAGGCCTTCGCGTCGGTGATCGCCGCCTACCGGCTGCCCTCGACCTCGGAGGAGGACCGTACCGCTCGTTCCCGGGCCATCCAGCAGGCCACGATCGCGGCGGCCGCACCCCCGCGGGCGCTGATCGGCCTGGCGACGGAGGTGGTCGACCTGGGCCGGGAGCTGGCCGAGTTCAGCAACCCCAATGTGATCAGCGACGTGGCCGCCGCCTCCGAGGCGGCCAGGGCCGCCATCGCCACGGCCCTGATCACGCTGGACATGAACATCAACGCGATCACCGACGAGGAGACCCGGACGCGGTTCACGGACGAGCTCCGGGACGGCCACAACGCCGTGCTGTCCGCCCAGGCCGTGACGGACCGCGTGCGCGAGAAGGTGATGGCATGACCGCGCGCCGGCTGACCGGGGGCCCCGTCGCACAGCGGATACGGGCCGAGATCGACGACAACGTCAGCACGCTGGGCCGGCGCGGGACGGTCCCCGGGCTGGCGGTCGTGGTGGCCACCGACAACGAGGCGACCCTGTGGTACGTGCGCTCCATCGCGCGGGCCGCGGACAAGGCAGGCGTGCGCTGCACGGTCGTCGACCTCGGGGCCGACGCCGGGGAGGACGAGATCGCCTCGACGCTGACGCTGCTCAGCGAGGACGAGGAGGTCCACGGGATCATCCTGCAGACGCCCCTGCCGCCGGGAGCGGCCGTGGACGAGCTGGTGGCCCGCATCAGCGCTGCCAAGGACGTGGACGGGGCCAATCCCCTCAGCCTGGGGCGGCTGACCGTGGGGCAGCCGGCCTTCGCCCCCGCGACGGCCCGGGCGGTGGTGGAGATCCTGGAGCACTACGAGGTCCCCCTCGCCGGCCGGCACGTCTCGGTGGTGGGCCGCTCGGCGGTCGTGGGCAAGCCGCTGCTGCAGCTCCTGCTCCAGCGCGACGCCACCGTCACCGTCTGCCACTCCCGCTCCCGGCCGCTCGAGCGGTACACCTCCGAGGCGGAGGTCGTCGTCGCGGCGGTGGGACGGCCGGGTCTGCTGACCGGGGCGCACGTCCGGTCCGGCGCGGTGGTCGTCGACGTCGGCACCAATGTCCTCGACAGCGGCGACCTGGTGGGCGACGTGGAGGCCGACTCCACCGCCGAGGTGGCCGCGGCCCTCACGCCGGTCCCCGGCGGTGTGGGCACCGTGACGACCGCTCTCCTCCTGCTGCACACGACGCACGCGGCGCTGCAGGCCGGCGGGGAGACGGCCTCCGTCCGGATGTCGGGGCAGGGCGCCTCGGCCTGACCGCAGGGCCGCAGGGCCGCAGGAGGATGGTGCGCAGCGCCGTTCTCCCGCGGTCCCGCGGGCGGTTCAGAGCACCTGGCGGATCTGTGTCTCGAAGTCCCGCACGTGCGTGCGCATGATCTCTCCGGCCTCCTCGGCCTCGCCGGCCAGCACCGCTCCCAGCAGCTCGCTGTGGACGGTGATGTGCTCCTGCAGCTGGGGGATGCGGTCCGCGACCACGCACCAGATCCGGGTGGCGAGGTTGCTGTAGCGCTCCAGGGTGACCCGCAGATGGGCGTTTCCGGCCGCCGCGTAGACGGCACGGTGGATCTGCACGTCCCAGCGCAGCGCGTCGTCCCTGTTCAGCCACTCCGTGCCGGCCCCGTCCAGCCGGTCCCGCAGCTCCTCCAGCTGGGCTCGCGCGTCCCCGCCGCGCCGCTCCGCCGCCAGGCGGGCGGCGAGGGGTTCCAGCACCTCGCGCACCTGCGAGATCTCCGAGAGGGCGGTGATGTCCACGGTGGTCGCGAACGTCCCGCGACGGGAGTACGTGACCACCAGGTGCTCGGACTCGAGCCGCTTGAGCGCCTCGCGCAACGGTGTCCGCCCGAGCTGCAGCTCCTGGGAGAGCCGCCCCTCGTTGAGCGGGGCACCCGGGGGGATGTCCAGGAAGATCAGGCGGTCCTGCAGCTGCAGGAACGCCCGGTCGGCGAGGGAGAGCGGCTCGTCCTGCGTGTGGAGGGGCGTGGTGGACATGACGTGGTGTGCACTTTCCGTCGGCGTCGGAGGCCCGTGGGGGACCCCTGGGAAGGCCTTTTCCTCTACCGTAGCGTCATATACCAGTGGTTCCGGACTGACGCACGACCGGGACGGGCCGGACGGCTGCCCCGGTCCGCCCCGCGGAGGAACCGGCCGGGGCCGGACGGGCTCACAGGACGGTCCGCATGGTCCGCTCGAAGCTGGTGACGTGGTCGAGGGCGAGGCCCGCGGCGTCGTCGGCGCGCCCGGCGGCGATGGCCTCCAGCAGCTCCACGTGCTCGTGCACGTGGCCGGAGACGCCGGGCACCCGGTCCAGCACGAGGCACCAGATGCGGGTGGCGAGGTTGTCCAGGCGCACCAGGGTCTCCTCGAGGTGCTCGTTGCCCGTGGCCCGGTAGATCAGGCGGTGCACGTCGAGGTCCGCGCGCATGCAGGCCCGGTTCGTCGGCTCCGCGCCGGCGAGCTCCTCGAGCGTGCGGACCAGCTCGTGCATCTGCTGCCGCAGGACGGGGGGAGCCGACAGCGCGGCCTTGTGCGCGGCGACCGGTTCGAGGTGCCGGCGGAGCTCGGAGACGTCGGACAGCGCCGTGATGTCCACCTGCGTGGCGAACGTCCCCCTCCGGGGATAGCAGACCACGAGGTGGTCCGTCTCCAGCCGCTTGAGAGCCTCCCGGACCGGGGTCCTGCCGATGCCCATCTCGGCGGCGAGGAGCGCCTCCTGGATCATGGCGCCCGGACGGATCTCGAGCATGGTCAGGCGGTCGCGCAGCCGCCCGTAGGCCTGATCGGCCAGCGACGCGGTGACCTCCGGACCGTAGGCGGTGATGGTCGTGACGCTCATGGCTTCCCTCCTGGATGGGGGCCCGCGGACCGTGTCCGGCGCCGCGGTCGTCGGCGGCGGTCCGCCGTCCATTGACACCCCCGGACCCCTAGCATACCGTTGAACCACAGCTGATATATCAAACTCGTATCAGCAGCGCAGAGCGAACCGTACAGGAGCCCAGGGATGCCCGATCTGAACACTCATCTGGCCGAAGCCGACCCGGAGATCGCGGCGGCCCTCGACCAGGAGCTGGTCCGCCAGCAGTCCACGCTGGAGATGATCGCCTCGGAGAACTTCGCCCCGATCGCGGTGATGGAGGCCCAGGGCTCCGTGCTCACCAACAAGTACGCCGAGGGCTACCCGGGCCGGCGCTACTACGGCGGCTGCGAGCACGTGGACGTGGTCGAGCAGCTGGCCATCGACCGCCTCAAGGACCTCTTCGGCGCCGAGCACGCGAACGTCCAGCCCCACTCCGGCGCCCAGGCCAACGCCGCGGCCATGCACGCTCTGATCAAGCCCGGGGACACCATCCTGGGTCTGGACCTCGCCCACGGCGGTCACCTCACCCACGGCATGAAGCTCAACTTCTCCGGCCGGCTCTACAACGTCGCCGCCTACGGGGTGTCCGAGGACGACCACCGGATCGACATGGACGAGGTCGCCCGGCTCGCGCGGGAGCACCGCCCGCAGCTGATCATCGCCGGCTGGTCCGCCTACACGAGGCAGCTGGACTTCGCGGCCTTCCGGGCCATCGCCGACGAGGTCGGGGCCTACCTGATGGTGGACATGGCCCACTTCGCCGGGCTGGTCGCCGCCGGCCTGCACCCGAACCCCGTGCCCCACGCCGACGTGGTGACGTCCACCACGCACAAGACCCTCGGGGGCCCGCGCGGCGGTGTGATCCTGTGCAAGCAGGAGCACGCGAAGAAGATCAACTCGGCGGTGTTCCCCGGCCAGCAGGGCGGACCCCTGGAGCACGTGATCGCGGCCAAGGCCGTGGCCTTCAAGCAGGCGGCCGGCGAGGAGTTCGCCGACCGCCAGGCGCGCACCCTGGAGGGTGCGAAGATCCTGGCCACCCGGCTCCTGTCCCCGGACGTGATGGCCACCGGGATCAGCCTGGTGAGCGGCGGCACGGACGTGCACCTGGTGCTGGTCGACCTGCGCCACTCGGAGCTGGACGGCCAGGCCGGCGAGGACCGGCTGCACCGGATCGGGATCACGGTCAACCGCAACGCGGTGCCCTTCGACCCGCGGCCCCCCATGGTCTCCTCCGGTCTGCGGATCGGCACCCCGGCCCTGGCCACGCGCGGCTTCGGGCCCGAGCAGTTCACCGAGGTGGCCGACATCATCGCCACGGCGCTGATCCAGGAACCGACCGACGAGCTCGCCGAGCAGCTGCGCGGCCGGGTCACCGCCCTCGCCCAGGCCTTCCCCCTCTACCCGAACCTCTCCGCCCCCGTCCTGAACGGAGTTCTGTGATGGCCGACCTCCTCCCGGAGCACCCCGATTTCCTCTGGCACAACCCCGACCCGAAGACCTCCTACGACGCGGTGATCGTCGGCGGCGGCGGCCACGGCCTGGCCACGGCCTACTACCTGGCGAAGAACCACGGCATGACCAACATCGCGGTGCTCGAGCGCGGGTGGCTGGCGGGCGGCAACATGGCCCGCAACACCACGATCATCCGCTCCAACTACCTGTGGGACGAGTCCGCGGCGATGTACGAGCACTCCCTGAAGCTGTGGGAGCAGCTGCCCGAGGAGCTGGAGTACGACTTCCTGTTCTCCCAGCGCGGGGTGATGAACCTGGCGCACACCCTGGGGGACGTGCGCGAGTCGATGCGCCGGGTCAACGCCAACAAGCTCAACGGCATCGACGCGGAGTGGATCACCCCGGACCAGGTCAAGGAACTGTGCCCGATCATCAACGTCGACGACGGTCTGCGCTACCCCGTGATGGGTGCGACGTACCAGCCGCGGGCCGGGATCGCCAAGCACGACCACGTCGCGTGGGCCTTCGCCCGCAAGTGCGACGAGATGGGCGTGGACATCATCCAGAACTGCGAGGTCACCGGCTTCCTCAAGGACGGCAACCGGGTGGTCGGGGTGGAGACCTCCCGGGGCACCATCCACGCCGGCAAGGTCGGGCTCTGCGGGGCCGGGCACTCCTCGGTGCTGGCGGAGCTGGCCGGGTTCCGCCTGCCCATCCAGTCCCACCCGCTGCAGGCCCTGGTCTCGGAGCTGCACGAGCCGGTCCACCCGACCGTCGTGATGTCCAACCACGTCCACGTCTACGTCTCCCAGGCCCACAAGGGAGAGCTGGTCATGGGCGCCGGGGTGGACGCCTACACCGGCTACGGCCAGCGCGGAGCCTTCCACGTGATCGAGGAGCAGATGGCCGCGGCCGTGGAGCTGTTCCCGATCTTCGCCCGGGCACACGTGCTGCGGACCTGGGGCGGGATCGTGGACGTCACCCTGGACGCCTCCCCGATCGTGTCCAAGTCGCCGGTGGACCAGCTCTACGTCAACTGCGGCTGGGGGACGGGCGGGTTCAAGGGCACGCCCGGCGCCGGCTACTCCTTCGCCCACACCATCGCCAACGACGAGGCCCACCCGCTCAACGAGTCGTTCTCCCTGGAGCGCTTCGAGACCGGGGTCCTCATCGACGAGCACGGCGCCGCCGCCGTGGCCCACTGACCCGCCCACCACAAGGCAGGAACACCATGCTGCTGATCGAGTGCCCCTACTGCGGGGCCCGCGACGAGACCGAGTACCAGTACGGCGGGGAGGCCCACGTGCCCTATCCCGAGGACCCCTCCCAGCTCTCCGACCAGGAGTGGGCCGAGTACCTCTTCTACCGCAACAACCCCAAGGGCCTCCTCGCCGAGCGCTGGGCGCACGCCGCCGGGTGCCGCCGCTGGTTCAACGTCGTGCGCGACACCGTGACCTACGAGATCAAGGCCGTCTACCGGATGGGCGAGACCGCCCCACAGATCGGAGGTGTCCGGTGACCGACCAGACCTATCGCCTGCCCCCGGAGCGCAGCACCGCGAGCAGCATCGACCGCACGAAGCCCCTGAGCTTCACCGTCGACGGCGAGGAGCTCTCCGGGTACGCCGGGGACACCCTCGCCTCGGCCCTGCTCGCCGCGGGCCGGATCCGTTGCGGGGACTCGCTGTACCTGGGCCGTCCGCGCGGGATCCTGACCTCCGGCGTCGAGGAGCCCAACGCGCTCGTGAAGGTCGCCGCCCGTTCCCGGGTCGACGTCGACGAGTCCATGCTTCCCGCCACGGCCGTCGAGCTGAACGACGGGCTGTCCGCCACCTATCTCCGCGGCCTGGGCCGGCTGGACCCGCGCACGGACGAGGCCGTCTACGACCGCAAGTACGTCCACGCGGACGTGCTGGTCGTCGGGGCCGGGCCCGCCGGCCTGACCGCGGCGCGCGAGGCGGCCCGCGCCGGAGCCAGGGTGGTGCTGATGGACGAGCAGCCCGAGGCCGGCGGTTCTCTGCTCTCCGGCCGGGACGAGGTCGTCGACGGCGTACCGGCCCGCGACTGGGTGTCCCGGACCGCCGCCGCACTGGCCGAGGCCCCGGACGTCACGGTCCTGCAGCGCACCACGGTGATCGGCAGCTACGACGCCAACTACGTCGTGGCCGTCCAGCGCCGCACGGACCACCTCGGCGGGCCGCCGTCCCCCGCGGTGTCCCGGGAGCGGATCTGGCACGTGCGCGCGCGTCAGGTGGTGCTGGCCACCGGGGCCCACGAGCGCCCGCTCGTCTTCGAGAACAACGACCGGCCCGGGATCATGCTCGCCGGCGCCGTGCGCACCTACCTCAACCGGTACGCCGTGGCCGCGGGATCGCGGGTGGTGGTGGCCACCACCAACGACTCCGCCTACGCCGTGGTCGCGGACCTCGTGGCCGCGGGCGTGGACGTCGCCGCCGTGGTCGACTCCCGCCAGGACGTCCAGGGGGGACCGGCCGCCGTCGTGGCCGCCACCGGGGTGCCGCTGTTCAGCGGCAGCGCCGTGGTCGACACCCTCGGCGAGGGCGAGGGCGGGCGCGTCAGCGGCGTCGTCGTCAGTGCCCTCGCCGCGGACGGCAGCCTGTCGGGACCCGCCCGGACCCTCGAGGCCGATCTGCTGGCCGTCTCCGGCGGGTGGACCCCGGTGGTGCACCTGCACAGCCAGCGTCAGGGGAAGCTCACCTGGAACGAGCGGCTCGCCGCGTTCGTGCCGGCCGCCCCGGTGCCGGGCCAGCAGACGGCGGGGGCCCTCAACGGCACGACCGACCTGTCCTGGTGCCTGACCGAGGGCGCCGCGGCCGGGACCGAGGCGTCCCACCGGGCCGGCTTCGAGAGCACCCCGGAGACTCCGCAGGCGGAGAGCACGGAGTCCGAGCCCGTGCGGCCGCTGTGGCTCGTGCCGGGCCGTGCCGGGGAGCCCGCCGAGTGGCGCCGCCACTTCGTGGACCTGCAGCGGGACCAGACCGTGGCCGACGTCCTCCGCTCCGTGGGAGCGGGCATGCGCTCGGTGGAGCACATCAAGCGCTACACCTCGATCTCCACCGCCAACGACCAGGGCAAGACCAGCGGGGTCAACGCCATCGGCGTGATCTCCGCGGCGCTGAAGGACCCGGACGTGGGCGGGATCGGCACCACGACCTACCGCGCCCCCTACACCCCGGTGGCCTTCGCGGCGCTCGCCGGCCGGCAGCGCGGCGAGCTCTTCGACCCCGCTCGCCGCACTCCGGTCCACGAGTGGCACGAGGCGCACGGGGCGCTGTTCGAGGACGTCGGGCAGTGGAAGCGGCCCTGGTACTACCCGCAGGCCGAGGAGGACATGGACGCCGCCGTGCTGCGCGAGTGCGCCGCGGTGCGCGAGAGCGTCGGGTTCATGGACGCGACCACCCTGGGCAAGATCGAGATCCGGGGCAAGGACGCCGGGGAGTTCCTGAACCGCATCTACACGAACGCGTTCAAGAAGCTCAAGGCCGGGATGGGCCGCTACGGGGTGATGTGCACCGCCGACGGGATGGTCTTCGACGACGGCGTCACGCTGCGCCTGGACGAGGACCGCTTCCTGATGACCACGACCACCGGCGGGGCCGCCAAGGTCCTGGAGTGGCTGGAGGAGTGGTCGCAGACCGAGTGGCCCGAGCTCGACGTGGTGTGCACGTCCGTGACCGAGCAGTGGGCGACGGTCGCCGTCGTCGGCCCGAAGTCCCGGGCGGTGATCGCGAAGCTGGCCCCCGAGCTCGACGTCTCGCAGGACGCGTTCCCGTTCATGGCCTTCCGCGAGACCACCCTGGCCTCGGGGATCCCGGCGCGGATCTGCCGCATCTCCTTCTCCGGGGAGCTGGCCTTCGAGATCAACGTGGCCGGCTGGTACGGGCTCGCCGTGTGGGAGGCCGTGGCCGCGGCCGGTGCGGAGTTCGGCATCACCCCCTACGGCACCGAGACGATGCACGTGCTGCGCGCGGAGAAGGCCTTCCCGATCGTGGGCCAGGACACCGACGGCACCGTCACCCCGCAGGACCTGGGCATGGACTGGGTGGTGTCCAAGACCAAGGACTTCATCGGCAGGCGCTCCTACGACCGGCCCAGTGCCACCAGCGAGGACCGCAAGCAGCTCGTCGCCGTGCTGCCCGTGGACCCGGACCGCCGTCTGCCCGAGGGCGCCCAGCTCATCGTGCACGGCACGCCCGTCACCCCGCAGGAGGGACCCGTGCCCATGGAGGGCCACGTGACCTCCAGCTACCGCAGCGCCGCCCTGGGCCGTACGTTCGGCCTGGCCATGGTGAAGAACGGCCGCAACCGCATCGGTGAGACGCTCCAGGCCCCGCTCGACGGTGACCTGGTGGACGTCGTGCTCGCCGAACCCGTGCTCTACGACCCCGAAGGGAAGCGCCGAGATGGCTGATCAGCTCGTGACCGACGACGCCACCGACACCAGGACCCTGCGCCGCAGCCCGCTCGCGCACCTCGCCCAGCAGATGCGCGAACAGAGCGTGACGGGCGAGCGGGGCGTGGCCCTGCGCGAGATCCCCTTCCTGACCATGGTGGGGCTCCGCGTGGTCCCCGGCACCGCTGCGGCCTCGGCCGTGGAGACCGCGGCCGGGATGCCCCTGCCGGACGGCCACGGGCAGGTCACCGGCTCCCCGGACGGCACGGCCCTGCTGTGGCTGGGCCCCGACGAGTTCCTGCTCGTCGGCCCGGAGGGCTCCGGACCCGCCGAGATCGGCGCCGAGGGAACCGACCTCGGCGACGCGGGGTCCGACGACGCCGGCACCGCCGCCGGGCTGGCCCGGGCCCTGGGCACCGAGCCCGGTCAGGCCGTGGACCTGTCCGCCAACCGCACCACGCTGGAGCTGTCCGGGCCCTCGGCCCGGGCCGTGCTCGAGAAGGCCTGCCCGATCGACCTGCACCCGCGGGTCTTCGGGCCGGGGACCGCCGTGGCCACGACCCTGGGACCGGTGCAGGTGCTGCTGTGGCAGACCGCCGAGCAGGCCTACCGGCTCCTGCCGCGGGCCTCCTTCGCCGACTACACGGCCCGCTGGCTGCTGGACGCCATGACGGAGTACGCGGCTCCCGAGGTTCCCTGATGGCCCTGTCCGTCCTGGACCTGTTCTCCGTCGGCATCGGCCCCTCCTCGTCCCACACGGTGGGGCCGATGCGGGCCGCACGGCTGTTCACGGAGGCACTGGCCCGGGACGGTCTGCTCGACTCGGTCTCCAGGGTCCGGTCCGAGCTGTTCGGCTCGCTCGGGGCCACCGGGCACGGGCACGGTTCGGACAAGGCCGTGATCCTGGGCCTGCAGGGTGAGGACCCGGAGACCGTGGACACCGACACGGCCGATGCCCGGGTGCGGGCGAGCACGGAGCACCGGCAGCTGTGCCTGGGAGGGAGCCACCCGATTCCCTTCGACCGTGCCGAGGACGTCGTGATGCACCGGCGCAGGTCGCTGCCGGCGCATCCCAACGGCATGGCGTTCTCCGCCTACGGGACGGACGGCGAGCTCGTGCGGGAGCGCACCTACTACTCGGTGGGCGGCGGTTTCGTGGTGGACGGTGACGTGTCCGGGGCGGACCGCATCGTCCAGGACAGCACCGAGGTGCCCTATCCGTTCAGCACCGGCCGGCGGCTCCTGGAGCACTGCCGGCAGGAGCGGACCTCGATCGCCGGGATCATGCTCGCCAACGAGCTGTCCTGGCGCAGCGAGGAGCAGCTCCGCTCGAGCCTGCTGCGCATCTGGGCCGTGATGCAGGAGTGCGTGGAGAACGGGTGCACGCGCACGGAGGCCCGGCTGCCCGGAGGACTGAAGGTCCGTCGCCGGGCCCCGGCCCTGCGGACCCGGTTGCGGGAGGCCGAGGCGGCCGCCGCCGCCGATCCCGCCCGGCCGGTGTCGGACCCGCTGCAGGCCATGGAGTGGATCAACCTCTACGCCCTGGCGGTCAACGAGGAGAACGCCTCCGGCGGGCGGATCGTGACCGCCCCGACCAACGGGGCGGCGGGCATCATCCCCGCCGTGCTGCACTACTACGCCCGGTTCATCGCCGGGGCGGACGAGGACGGCGTGGTGGAGTTCCTGCTGACGGCGGCGGCCGTCGGCATCCTCATCAAGGAGAACGCCTCCATCTCCGGCGCGGAGAT
This sequence comes from Kocuria kalidii, assembly GCF_044462225.1. Taxonomy (NCBI): domain Bacteria; kingdom Bacillati; phylum Actinomycetota; class Actinomycetes; order Micrococcales; family Micrococcaceae; genus Kocuria; species Kocuria kalidii. The sequence continues at coordinate 11,826 of NZ_JBISWJ010000090.1, forward strand.
GGGCTGCCAGGGCGAGGTGGGATCGGCCTGCTCCATGGCCGCCGCAGGACTGTGCGCGGTCCTCGGCGGCACCCCGGAGCAGGTGGAGAACGCCGCCGAGGTCGGCATGGAGCACAACCTCGGGCTGACCTGCGACCCGGTGGGCGGGCTCGTGCAGATCCCGTGCATCGAGCGCAACGCGATCGCCTCCGTCAAGGCCGTCAATGCCGCCCGCCTCGCCCTCCAGGGCGACGGCGAGCACACGGTCTCGCTCGACCAGGTCATCAAGACCATGCGCGAGACCGGAAACGACATGAAGATCAAGTACAAGGAGACCTCCCGTGGTGGACTGGCCGTCAACGTCGTCGAATGCTGAGCAGCACCTGAAGCCGGAGAGCGTGCTCACCGCACCCTCCACGACCGAGCTGGTGCTGACGCTCGACTGCCCCGAGAAGCCGGGGATCGTGCACGCCGTCAGCGGCGTGCTGCTGGAGCACGGCTGCAACATCGTGGAACTGACGCAGTTCGACGACCGCCGGCTCGGCCACTTCTTCATGCGGGTCCACGTGGCTCCGACCACGGGCGCGGCGATCGACCAGGAGGTCCTGCGGAGGGAGCTGACCCCGGTGGCCGAGCGGTTCGGCATGCGCTGGGAGCTCAACGAGCACGAGGCGAAGCGGCGGGTCCTGGTGATGGTCTCCAAGTTCGGCCACTGCCTCAACGACCTGCTCTTCCGCGCCCGGACGGGTGAGCTGCCCGTGGACATCGTCGCGGTGGTCTCCAACCACCGGGACCACCAGCGTCTGGTCGAGTGGCACGGCATCCCGTTCTTCCACGTGCCCGTCACCCGGGACACCAAGCCCGAGGCGGAGGCGCGCCTGCTGGAGCTGGTGGACCGCTTCGAGGTCGACCTCGTGGTCCTGGCCCGCTACATGCAGGTGCTCAGCGACTCGCTGGCCACCCGGATGGAAGGACGGGTGATCAACATCCACCACTCGTTCCTGCCGTCCTTCAAGGGGGCCAAGCCGTACCACCAGGCCTACGACCGAGGGGTGAAGACCGTGGGCGCCACCGCGCACTACGTCAACGCCGAGCTGGACGAGGGCCCGATCATCGCCCAGCAGGTGGTCAACGTCGACCACACCTTCGGCCCCGAGGACCTCGTGGCCGCCGGCCGGGACACCGAGTGCAAGGCCCTGTCCAACGCCGTGCGGTGGCACTGCGAGGGCCGGGTCGTCCTGCACGGCAACCGCACCGTCGTCCTGCGCTAGCCGCCCCGTCCGCCGGTCCCGGGGACCGGTCCGCCCGAGCGCCGAAGAGCCTCCGTGGTGGGTGTCCGCACACCCACCACGGAGGCTCTCTCCGCGCCCCGCACGATGCCGGCAGCGCGGGCCCCGTCGTCCGGCCGGGCGCCCGCGGCTCACGTCCTCCCCGACGGTCTCCAGCGGGGTGCGGGGCCGCGGGACGGCACACCGCGGGAGACCACGACACGGATCACCGGCCGGCCCCCGTCGCTCAGCCCGCCGGAACCGGGTCCCCGACCGGGCCGCGCCGGTCCGCGGTCGTTCGTGGCCGGGACCGCGAACGACCGATCCCCCCGGGGCGGGTGCCTCCGGGGGGATCGGTCGTGCTGGGTGCCGGCAACCGGCTCGAGCGTCTCAGTGGCCGCGGTCGATCCACTCCTGCAGGTGCGGGGCCTCGGTCCCGATCGTGGTCGGGTCCCCGTGGCCGGTGAGCACCTCCGTTGAGCCCGGCAGGGTGAGCAGCCGGTCGCGGATGGAGTCGACGATCGTGGGGAAGTCCGAGTAGGACCGGCCGGTGGCGCCGGGGCCGCCCTGGA
>NZ_JBISWJ010000091.1:0-18599 GCF_044462225.1 Kocuria kalidii
AACCGCGGTCAGGACGGCAAGGGTCAGGACAACCGCGGTCAGGACGGCAAGGGTCAGGACAACCGCCAGGACAACCGCGGTCAGGACGGCAAGGGCCAGGACGGTGACGGCGGCAGCCGCCGCAGCCGGCGCAACCGCAACCGCAACGACCGCGACCGGGACCGCAGCGATCGCAACGACCGCGCGGAGCGCAACGAGCGCCGCAACCGCCGCGGGCGCAACTCCGGCCCCGAGGTCGACGACACGGAGTTCACCGAGGACGACGTCCTGCTGCCCGTCGCGGGCATCCTGGACGTCCTCGACAACTACGCTTTCGTGCGCACCTCCGGGTACCTGCCGGGCCCGAACGACGTCTACGTCAGCCTCGCCCAGGTCAAGAAGCACAACCTGCGCAAGGGCGACGCCGTCGTCGGCGCCATCCGCGCGCCCCGAGAGGGCGAGCAGCAGAACAGCACGCGGCAGAAGTTCAACGCGCTGGTGCAGCTGACCACGGTCAACGGCAAGAAGACCGAGGAGAACAAGGACCGCGTGGACTTCGGGAAGCTCATCCCGCTGTACCCGCAGGAGCGGCTGCGCCTCGAGACGGAGTCCAAGAAGATCGGGCCCCGCGTGGTCGACCTCGTCGCGCCGATCGGCAAGGGCCAGCGCGGCCTGATCGTGTCCCCGCCCAAGGCGGGCAAGACCCTGATGCTGCAGGCGATCGCCAACGCGATCACCACGAACAACCCCGAGGTCCACCTCATGATGGTGCTCGTCGACGAGCGCCCCGAGGAGGTCACGGACATGCAGCGCACGGTCAAGGGCGAGGTCATCGCCTCCACCTTCGACCGCCCCGCGGACGACCACACGACGGTCGCCGAGCTGGCGATCGAGCGGGCCAAGCGGCTCGTGGAGATGGGCATGGACGTGGTGGTCCTGCTGGACTCCATGACCCGCCTGGGACGTGCCTACAACCTCTCGGCCCCCGCCTCCGGGCGGATCCTCTCCGGCGGCGTGGACTCCGCGGCGCTGTACCCGCCGAAGAAGTTCTTCGGGGCGGCCCGCAACATCGAGAACGGCGGCTCGCTCACGATCCTCGCGACCGCCCTCGTGGAGACCGGGTCCAAGATGGACGAGGTCATCTTCGAGGAGTTCAAGGGCACCGGCAACATGGAGCTGCGCCTGTCCCGCTCACTCGCGGACAAGCGGATCTACCCGGCCGTGGACGTCAACTCCTCGGGCACCCGCCGGGAGGAGAACCTCCTCTCCCCGGACGAGATCAAGATCATGTGGAAGCTGCGCCGGGTCCTCTCCGGGCTCGACCAGCAGCAGGCCCTCGAGCTGCTCACGAACAAGCTGCGGGACACCCAGTCCAACACCGAGTTCCTGCTCCAGGTGCAGAAGACCACGCTGTCGGCCCGCGCCGAGAGCGACCGCTAGCACTCCCGAGGCCGCCGCGGCCCGCTCCGGATCCCCGGACCGGGCCGCGGCGGCGTCGTCGTGCCCGGCACCGTCCGCGCGCGACCCGACCGCCGCCGTCCCCGCCGCCCGATGAAGGAGCGTCCCATGCCGGACCCGATCCAGTCCCTGCTCGACGAGCACTCCGAGCTGGAGCGGCAGCTCGCCGACCCCGCGGTGCACGCGGAGCAGGGCAAGGCCCGGCGACTGGGACGCCGCTACGCTGAGCTCAACGGCATCGTCGGGGCCCACCGCCGGGTGCAGCGCCTCGAGGAGGACCTGGGCGCGGCGCGCGAGCTCGCCGCCGAGGACCCCGAGTTCGCCGAGGAGGTCCCGTCGCTCGAGGAGCAGCTCACGGCGGCCCGCGAGAAGCTGCGCCGGCTGCTCGTCCCGCGGGACCCCGACGACGGGCGCAACGTGATCCTCGAGGTGAAGGCGGGGGAGGGCGGCGACGAGTCCGCGCTCTTCGCCGGGGACCTGCTACGCATGTACCTGAAGTACGCGGAGGCCCGCGGCTGGAAGAGCGAGTTCATCTCGACCAACGACTCCGACCTGGGCGGCTACAAGGACGTGCAGGTCGCGATCAAGTCGGACGCCACGGACCCCGCCGAGGGCGTGTGGGCGCGGCTGAAGTACGAGGGCGGGGTGCACCGCGTCCAGCGCGTGCCCGTGACCGAGTCCCAGGGCAGGATCCACACCTCCGCCGCGGCGGTGCTGGTGTTCCCGGAGGTGGACGAGCCGGAGGAGGTCGAGATCAGCCAGAACGACCTGAAGATCGACGTGTACCGCTCCTCCGGGCCGGGTGGCCAGTCCGTGAACACCACCGACTCGGCGGTGCGCATCACCCACCTCCCCACGGGCATCGTGGTGGCCATGCAGAACGAGAAGTCCCAGCTGCAGAACCGCGAGGCCGCGATGCGGGTGCTCCGGGCCCGCATCCTCGCCCACCGGCAGGAGCAGATCGACGCGGACAACGCCGCGCAGCGGCGCTCCCAGGTCCGCACCATGGACCGGTCCGAGCGGATCCGCACCTACAACTTCCCCGAGAACCGGATCAACGACCACCGCACCGGGTACAAGGCGTACAACCTCGACCACGTCATGGCGGGGGACCTCGAACCGGTCGTGCGCTCGGCGATCGAGATGGACGAGCAGGCCCGGCTCGAGGCCATCGGCCAGCAGGACGACTGAGCGGGGTCCCGGGGTGAACAGGTCGCTGGGCCAGGCGGTGCGCTGGGCGGAGCAGGTGCTCGCCGAGGCGGGGATCGACTCCGCGCGCACCGACGCGCTGCTGCTCGCCGGGCACCTCACGGGGCTGTCCCGGGGAGAGGTCGAGGCGCGTGCCATCATCGGCGGTGACGAGCCGCAGGGCTACGCGGACCTCGTGGCCGAGCGCGCCCGCCGGGTCCCGCTGCAGCACCTCACGGGCGTCGCGCACTTCCGCTACCTGGCACTCGCCGTGGGACCCGGCGTGTTCGTGCCCCGTCCCGAGACGGAGACGGTCGTGCAGGCCGTGGTCGACGAGCTGCGCGACCAGCTGGCCGAGGGCGTGCACCGGCCGCACGTGGTGGACCTGGGCACCGGCTCCGGGGCGATCGCGGCCTCGGTGTCCCACGAGGTGCCGCAGGCGCGCGTGCACGCCGTGGAGCTGTCCGGGGCCGCCCACGCGTGGGCTGCCGAGAACCTGCGCGGGACGCGTGCGGAACTCGTCCGGGGCGACCTGCGCACGGCGTTCCCCGAGCTCGAGGGCCGCTGCGACGTGGTGGTGTCGAATCCGCCGTACATCCCCGGGGACGCGGTCCCCCGCGAGCCGGAGGCGCGGGAGCACGACCCGGACCTCGCCCTCTACGGGGGCGGGGAGGACGGCCTCGAGATCCCGCGGGCGGCCCTGGCCTCGGCGCTGCGGCTGCTGCGGCCCGGGGGGCTCTTCGTGATGGAGCACGCCGAGGTGCAGGCCGGTGCCGTGGCGCACGCCTTCCGAGCCGCGGGGCTCGAGGACGTCGTGGGCCACCAGGACCTGACCGGCCGGGACCGGGCCACGGCCGGCCGCACGCCCCGCGGCGGCGCGCGCGCGTCGGACGTGTCGGAGGGAATGGGAGAATGGACGCCGTGAGCCACACCGTCTACGACTGCAGCAGCATCGCCCAGCGCACCGCCGGGCTCAAGCACGCCGCGCGCGCCCTCGCGGCCGACGCCTGCGTGGTGCTGCCCACCGACACCGTCTACGGCATCGGCGCCGACGCGTTCTCGGCGCGCGGCGTCGCGACCCTGCTCGCCGCCAAGGGGCGCTCCCGCGCGATGCCCCCGCCCGTGCTCATCGCCCACGCCGGGGTGCTGGACGGCCTGGCGGACGACGTCTCCGACGACGCCCGGGCGCTCGCCCACGCCTTCTGGCCCGGTGGGCTGACCCTGATCCTCCACTCCCACCCGTCGCTCGGCTGGGACCTGGGGGAGACCCACGGGACCGTGGCCCTGCGCGTGCCCGACGACGAGCTCGCCCAGGCGCTGCTCATCGAGAGCGGTCCGCTGGCCGTCTCCTCGGCCAACCGCACCGGCCACCCCGCCGCCGCGACGGCCCGGGCCGCGGTGGACATGCTCGGGGACGCCGTGGAGCTCTACCTGGACGGCGGCCCGCGGCCCGCCGGCGGTCCCGCGCAGCCGGACCCGGTCTCCTCCACGATCGTGGACTGCACGGGGGAGACCCCGCTGCTCGTGCGCCACGGCGCCGTGAGCCTCGCCCGGCTGCGGTCCGTGGTGCCCTCGGTGGTCCCGGCCGACGGCGACGAGGAACTCGGGAACGAGTCCGCAGCGGGCACGGCCGACCCGGACCCGGCCGGCGACGGCGCGGCGGCCGGGGGCTCGCACGCGGTGAGCGAGGCCGATCCCGAGGCCGTGCCGTCCCCCGCGGAGCCCGCCGGCCCGGGGGGACAGGACCCCGCCGCGCCGTCGGACCAGCAGCCTCCGGCTCCCGGCCCGGCGCGGGCGGCCGCGGCGCAGGGCCTGGCGGCCGCACTGGTGGCGCGCTCCGCGGACGGGGAGCGCGCCCGGCCGGCCGTGGACCAGGACCGCCGGCGCGTCCGGCACGCGGGGACGCCGGGGGAGCCGCGTCCCCTGCCGGTCGACGAGGCCGCCCGGCTCGTGGCGCGGGGCCTCGACGGCGGCTGAGCGGTGCTCCGGGGCATCCCGGAGGGGCTCAGCCCCGGCCGGCGGCCAGGTGGGCCTGGCGCAGCACCTCGGTGATCCGGGGCTCGGGGACCGCGTCGTGCTCCTCGGCCCAGCCGCGCACCTGGCGCTGGCCGAACCACGTCACCTCGAGCCGGCGGAAGACCCCGTGCCAGCGGCTCCCGGCCAGGCTCGAGAGACCGAAGCCGGCGTCCAGCGCGAGCCGGCACAGCAGCACGGGCAGGTGCCGCGGCTCCCGGCGGCCCGCGTCCCGCAGGATGGACGCGGTGGTGGCGCCCTCCCACGGCTGGAGCACGACCGAGGGCAGCTCCGCGCCGTGGCGCCCCACGCGGGACACGAACTCGGCGAGGGCGTGCACGGAGGTGACCGGGGTGTGCGCGCTCCCCTCCCCGGCCACGGAGCTCAGCGGGGAGGACGCGAAGCGGGCCAGGCGGGCGGTGGTGCGCCGCCCGGAGCCCTGCACCGAGGTGGCGCGCAGCACGGTGAGCGCCGGGGAGTCCTCCTCGTCGGCCCAGTCGCGGCGCAGCTTCAGCAGGGCGCTCTCGCCGAGCGCCTTGGAGAACGAGTAGGGGGAGAAGGGCCGGACGGAAGGCGTCTCGTCGAGGACGTCGACGTCGCCCTGGACGGCGGCCGAGCTGACGTGCAGGATCCGCCGCACGCTCGTGCGGCGCGCCGCGAGGGCCACGAGCACCGGCAGCAGCGCGTTCGCCCCCACGAGCGACTCCTCGTGCGTCTGGTCCGGAGCGGCCAGGCCCGCGGCGTTGACCACCACGTGGGCGCCGGCGAAGGACTCGGCGAGGTAGTCGATCACGGACTCGAGACGGCCGGCCTGCTCGAGCAGGTGGTGGACCGTGTGCGCCCCGGACGCCAGCCGCGGCGCGGAGACCGGGACCACCGTCTGGCCGTCCGCCTGCAACCGGGCCACGGTCGCGGAACCCACGAATCCGGTGGCTCCCAGGACTGCCCAGGTCGTCGATGTCACGGTGCTTCCTCTCTGCCGGTTGCCGCCGGTCGCCGCCGACCGGATCAGGATCCTTGCGCTCATCGTACAGACCGGCCCCCGCCCGGCGCGGGGCGACGCGGCCCGGCCGGCCGGCGCCCGCTTGCTAGACTCGGCACGATCCGGCGCCCGCCCCACCGGGTCCCCCGTCCGCCCACTGCCCTGGAGGAGCTGCATGCCGTCCGACCCCACGCCCGCGGTGGCGGTGGCCTGCGTGACCCAGGACCGGCACGAGGACGTCCTCGCGCTCGTCGCGGCGCTGCGGGAGCAGACGGTGCCCGTCGCAGCCTTGTGCCTCGTGGACGCGGGGCGCGAGGAGCTGCCGCGGCACGTGCTGGAGGAAGCGGTCGACGGCCGGTTCGAGCTGCACCTCGTGCGGTCCCTCGCCAACCTGGGCGGCGCCGGCGGGTTCTCCCTCGCGATCCTCACCGCGCTCGCCACCGGTGCGGACCGGGTGTGGCTGATGGACGACGACGCCCGTCCGGAGCAGCCCGACTGCCTCGAGATCCTCCTCGAGGAGGCCGCGCGGCGGGAGCTCGCGGTCGTCTCCCCGCTCGTCGTCGCGCCCCAGGACCACGGTGCCCTGGCCTTCTCGTACCGGCTGGAGGGCCGGATCACCCACTCCCGGGCCGACCTCGAGCCGCTGGGCTTCCTGCCCGGACACGCCACCTTCTTCAACGGCGCCCTCATGGCGGAGCACGTCTTCTTCACGGTCGGGCTCCCGGACCTCAAGCTGTTCCTGCGCGGTGACGAGGTCGACTTCCTCGTGCGGCTGCGCCGCTCCGGGCTGCCGTTCGGCACCACCACCCGCGCCGCCGTCGCCCACCCGCCGGGCTGGGACGAGGAGCACGTCGTGGTCCCCGGCAGGCTCAAGGTCGTGGTGCCGGGCACCGCGTTCAAGCGCGCGCACTTCTTCCGCAACCGGGGCTGGACCACCTGGCGGTACAAGCGGTTCGTCCAGCTCGGGGCCGACCTCGTCGGCTACCCCCTCTACTACCTGCGCCGCCGGGACGTGCGCGGTCTCCGGTCCTGGGCGAGCGGCTACGTCGGCGGGATGCGCGGCCGCGGCTTCGGCGGGCCGCGGTGACGCCGTGAGCCTGCCCCTGCCGCCCGGCGCCGAGTTCTCCGTGCTGATGCCCGTCTACCGCGCCGACACCGCCGAGCGGGTGCGCCGCGCCGCCGAGTCCGCGACCGTCGAGCAGGAGCGCCGTCCCGCCGAGCTCGTCCTCGTGCGGGACGGTCCGGTCCCCGCGCAGCTCGAGGCCGAGCTCGACCGCCTCGTGCGCGAGCTGCCCGTGCCCGTGGTGCGGGTGGACCTGGCGCGCAACGCGGGACTGGCCGCGGCGCTCGGCGCCGGGCTCGACCGGTGCCGGCACGACGTGGTGGCCCGCGCCGACGCCGACGACGTCTCCTATCCCCGCCGCTTCGCGGTGCAGCTGCCCGTCATCGAGGCGGGGGCGGACCTCGTGGGCTCCGCCATGCACGAGATCGGCGACGACGAGCAGGCACCGCTCGCGCTGCGCCGCGCCCCGGTGGGGGAGCGGGACATCCTGTCCGTCTCCCGGCGCCGCAACCCGGTGAGCCACCCGACCGTGGTCTTCCGGCGCCCGGCCGTGCAGGCGGTCGGGGGCTACGAGCACGTGCCCCTGGCCGAGGACTACTGGCTGTGGGTGCGCATGCTGCGCGCCGGAGCGGACGTGCGCAACGTGCCCGAGCCGCTCGTCGGCTACCGGGTCTCCGCGGGCTCCTACGCACGGCGGGGAGGATGGCGCGTGCTCCGCGCCGAGCTCGCCCTCCAGGCCCGGCTGCGGAGGAGCGGCCACGTGGGGCTCCTACAATGGGTGCGCAACGTGGTGGTGCGCGGCGGCTACCGGTTCGTCCCCACCCGGCTCCGGGAGCTCGCCTACCGGGCCATGGTCGGCGCGCCCCGCCGCTGACCGTCCAGCACCGGACCCGCACCCGCCCGGCCGCCCGGCTCCGGCACCGACCACGGAAGGACCGACCCGATGAGTGCTGACCCCGAGCGCCCCGCCGGCACGGCGGGACTCCCCGGGGGTGCCGGCACGGCGTCCCCGGCACGCGCCGCCCCGCACGACCGGCCCGTGGCGTGGCTGTGGATCCAGATGCTGCTGGACTCCGTCGCGTGGGTCGTGGCCCTCGTGCTGGCCCTGGTCCTGCGCTACGAGATGGAGCTGCAGTTCGTGAGCGCCCCCGGGCTGCTGCTCGTGTCCCTGGTGGCGGTGGCCGCCCAGCTCGTCGTCGGCTTCTCCTTCGCCCTGTACAAGGGGCGGTACTCCTTCGGCAGCTTCGACGAGGCCAAGCTCCTCGTCGTGGTCACCCTCATCGTCACGGCCGTGGTCCAGGTGCTGCTGCTGGTCGTGGGCACGAGCATCGGCGTCCCGCGGTCCACCGCTCTCATCGCGTTCCCCTTCGCGTGCCTGTTCATGGCCGCCCTCCGCTATCTGAAGCGGATGTACCAGGAGGCGTCCGCACGCCCGGGCGCCTCCGCCCAGCACGTGGTGATCTACGGCGCCGGGTACCTCGGGACCTTCCTGGTGCACCGCATGATGCAGGACCCGGACTCGGAGTTCCTGCCCGTGGCCCTGCTCGACGACGACCCGGCCAAGAAGCACCTGCGGATCTCCTCGGTGCCCGTGCTCGGCACCCTGCACGACATCCGCGACGTCATGGCCCGCACCCGTGCCTCCGTGCTCATCGTGGCGATGTCCAGTCCGGAGCCCCGGATCATGCACCGGGTCGCGGACGCCGTGGCCGGCACCGGGATCCGCGTCATGACGATGCCCCCGCTCGGCCAGGTGCTCACCGCCGGGCACGCGTCCGTGGACTTCCGGGACATCAGCATGGAGGACCTCATCGGCCGCCGTCCCGTCGACATCGACGTCGAGGAGATCGCCGGCTACGTCAAGGGCCGCCGCGTCCTGGTGACCGGTGCGGGCGGCTCCATCGGCTCCGAGCTGTGCCGCCAGCTCGTGGGCTTCGAGCCGGCGGAGCTCATCATGGTCGACCGGGACGAGTCGGCCCTGCAGGGCACCCAGATCTCCATCACGGGCCGCGGTCTGCTGGACGGCCGGGACACCGTGCTCGCCGACATCCGCGATCCCGAGTCCGTGGGGACGATCTTCCGCGACCGCCGGCCCGAGGTGGTCTTCCACGCGGCCGCCCTCAAGCACGTGTCACTGCTCGAGCAGTACCCGGACGAGGCGTGGAAGACCAACGTCCTGGGCACCCTGAACGTGCTGCTGGCCGCCGAGGAGGCGGACGTCGGGGTCTTCGTCAACATCTCGACCGACAAGGCCGCCAACCCCACCACGGCGCTCGGCCACTCCAAGCGGGTCGCGGAGAAGCTCACCGCCTGGATGGCGGACCGGACCGGGCGCCGGTACGTGTCGGTGCGCTTCGGCAACGTGTTCGGCTCCCGCGGCTCGATGCTCCCCCTGTTCACCGAGCAGATCCGGCAGGGCGGCCCGATCACGGTGACCCATGCGGAGGCGACCCGGTACTTCATGACCATTCCCGAGGCCTGTCAGCTGGTGATCCAGGCCGGCGCGATCGCCCGCGGCGGGGAGGTGCTGATCCTGGACATGGGCGAACCCGTGCGGATCATGGACATCGCCGAACGGCTGCGCGTGATGAGCGGGCGCGAGGACGTCGAGATCGAGATCACCGGGCTGCGCCCGGGGGAGAAGCTGCACGAGGACCTCATCGGCCTCGGCGAGAAGGACGAGCGTCCCTTCCACCCCAAGATCTCCCACGCCCGCGCCGACCGTCTCGATCCCGCCCAGCTGGACCGGCACACGTGGAAGGTGCGCGGCGGCATGGTCTACACGGGCACGATCCCCGTCGTGCGACCGTCCACCCAGCCGCCGCCCACCTCGGTCCAGCGACCGCGCAGCCCCTCGGGGCGGGCCTCGTGAGCGCGGCCGTGCCGCTCCCGGCCCTCCTGGTCCCCGCCGGACAGCTCCCGGGCGGGCTCGACCTCACCGACCCCGGCGCCGCCCCCGATCCCGAGGAGCTGCGCCGGCTGGGCGAGCTCGTCCTCACGGTCGGCGCCCCGGCCCTCGTGCTCAGCCTGCTGCTCCCGCTGGCCGTCAAGCCCCTGCTGGCGCGCTGGGGCGTGCTCGACGTCCCCAACGAGCGCTCGTCCCACCAGCGCACGGTCGTCCGGGGCATGGGCCTGGCCGTGGCCGTCGCCGTCCTCCTCGCCTACGGGTCCGCGCTGCTCACCGGTGCGATCGAGGTCGACCGCTCGGTGGCCCTCGTCGTCCTGGCCGTCACCGGGCTCTTCGCCGCGCTCGGCTGGGCCGAGGACTACCGGGGCGTGTCCGTGCGGGTGCGACTGGCCGCCCAGCTCGCCATCGGCCTCGTCGCCACGGGCGTCCTCGTGACGGTGCTCGGCACCTCCGTCTGGTGGCTGCCCGTGGGCACCCTCGCGATCGCCGCCTACGTCAACATGGCGAACTTCATGGACGGGATCAACGGCATCTCGGGGCTGCACGGGCTGGCGGCGGGCCTGCTGTACGCCTGGGCGGGGGCCTCCAACGACCTCACGTGGATGATCGCCGCCGGCCTGGCCGTGGCGGGCGGCTTCGCCGGGTTCCTGCCCTGGAACCTCGGCCGCGGCACCGTGTTCCTCGGCGACGTCGGCTCCTACCTGCTGGGCGGTGCGCTGGCCGGCATCGCGGTCGCGGCCTTCCTCTCGGGCGTGTACGTCGAGTACCTCCTGCCCCCGCTGGCGGTCTACGTGGCCGACACCTCCGTGACCCTGCTCCGGCGCGTCCGCGCGGGGGAGGTCTGGTACCGGCCGCACCGCCGGCACGTCTACCAGCGGCTCACCGACACGGGTCTCTCCCACACGGGCTCCGCGCTCGTCGTCACGACCGCGACCGTCCTCGTCAGCGTCGCCTCGGTCGTGGGTCTGCGCACCGGGCCCGCCGCCACGGCGCTGGCCGGAGCGTTCGTGCTCGCGGTGCTCGCGCTCTACCTGGTGCTGCCCGAACTGCTGGGGCGCCGGACGGCCGCCCGCGCACGGGCGGAGACCCTCCCGTGAGCGCCGCCGCGCTCAGCGCCCTGCTCGGGGCCGGGCTGGTGACCGCGAGCCACCTGGTCACCCTGCTCGTGGCCCGCGCCACCGCGGGTGCGGACGGGCCCGTCGCGGCCCCCGCGCTCGCCACGACGTACGTGCTGAAGGTGCTGGTGCTCAGCTGGGTCCTGCTCACCGTGCCGGCGCCGTCCTGGCTGCTCCCGGGCTGGACCGCGGGGGGCGTGCTGGCCGCTCTCGTCGTCTCGGTGACGCTCGCGGCCCGGTCCGGTGCCCGGGCCACGAGGGCGGCCCTCGGACCGGTGCCGGCGGTCCGGCGGCCGGCCGGGGAGACCCGCGCGGACGGTGCCGGCCCGGCCGCCACCGGCGCGGCCGCCGACGACGACAGGAGGCAGGGAGACCATGGGCACGGATGACCGCGACAGCACGGACCGCGGGGACGGACCGCGCGCGCCGGACGGGCCGGGGGAGCGCCCCGGGACCCCGGGACGGGGCGGCCCGGAGGACCGCGGACTGCGCACCGCCGGTGAGCTCGTGGAGGGCGGAGGGCTGTCCGGAGGCCTCACGACACTCCTCTACGTGGTGATCGGGATGGGGTTCTGGAGTTTGGTAGGGTGGGGTGCGGATCGCGTGCTGGGAACCCGGTGGATCGTGCTCCTGGGAGCGTGCATCGGCGCCGCCTCCGGGGTCTACGTCGTGTACCTCCACATGCAGGAGGGGCTCCGTCGCAGCCCGTCCTCCGACGGTGCAGATCCATCCACCCCGCACCAGTCCGGCCCGGACTCGGCGCCCCGACCGTGACCACCGGCCAGAGCACTGCAGAAAGGACCCGCATTGAACGCCGCCCTCATCAGGCTCCCCGCCACCGGAGGATTCACCGCCCCGACCGTCGACGAGATGCACCTCCCCTACTTCTTCGAGGTGGGCTCCTTCGCTTTCGGCAAGCAGATGCTGTTGATCCTCCTGTCGGTCGTCCTGATCGCCGGCTTCTTCATGTGGGCCATCCGCCGCCACGCCCTCGTCCCGTCGAAGTCCCAGTACCTCGCCGAGAGCGGCTACGGGTTCGTGCGCAACCACCTCGGCCGGGACATCATCGGTGAGAAGGAGTTCCGCCCCTACGTCCCGCTGCTGTTCACGTTCTTCTTCTTCATCCTGGTGAACAACCTCTTCGGGTCCATCCCGGTGCTCCAGCTGCCGACCCTCTCGCACGCGGGCTCGGCCTACGCGCTCGCCGGCATCGCCTACGTCACCTGGGTCTTCATGGGCATCAAGCGCCACGGGCTCGGCGGCTTCATGAGCAAGATGACCATGCCGCCGGACGTCCCGAAGGCCCTGTACATCTTCCTCATCCCCATCGAGTTCCTCTCGAACCTGATCATCCGCCCGGTCACGCACGCACTGCGTGTGTTCGCCACGATGTTCGCCGGTCACCTGGCGCTCATGGTGGCCGCATCGATGACCGGCTACCTGATCTCGCAGGCGAGCTTCATCAGCGTCGTCGCGGTGGGCTCCACGGTGCTCGGCGTGTTCATCTACTTCCTGGAGATCCTGATCCAGGTCCTCCAGGCCTACATCTTCACCCTCCTCTTCGCCGTGTACGTCCAGGGCGCCCTGCAAGAGGGCCACTGACACCGGTGGAGAAGCGGTCCGGCTCCGGCCGGACCCCCGCAGTCCAACCCCGAAATGTTCAGAGCCGACACGGCTACGACGCCCGGCCCCCGGGCACCTAGAAAGGAAATACCCCTCATGACTGGTTCGCTCAGCGCTATTGGTTACGGTCTGGCTGCCATCGGCGGCGGCATCGGCGTGGGTCTGATCTTCGCCGCGTACATGCAGTCCGTCGCCCGCCAGCCGGAGTCGCAGCGCGTGCTCCAGCCGATGCTGTTCTTCGGCTTCGCCGTGGTCGAGGCGCTCGCGATTCTGGGCTTCGTGCTCGCGTTCATCGCCTGAGTGGCGCATCCCGTACAAGTCCTCCCTAGAGAACAGGAATTGCGCACATGACACTCTTGCCGGCAGTAGAGGAAGGGGCGAACCCCCTCGTCCCCGACCTGTGGGAAGTGGCGATCACCCTCATCGGTTTCCTGATCCTGCTCTTCCTCGTCGTCAAGTTCGTCGTGCCGGCGTTCGAGCGGGTTTACCGTGAGCGCACCGAGGCCATCGAAGGCGGCCTGGCCAAGGCCAAGGCCGCGCAGGCCGAGGCGGCCGCCGCCCGCGACGAGTACAACCAGCAGCTCGAGAGCGCGCGCCTGGAAGCTCAGAAGATCCGCGAGGAGGCCCGCCTCGAGGGCGAGAAGATCCTCGCGGACTTCAAGGACCGGGCGAACGCCGAGTCGGCCCGCATCACCGAGAACGCCCACCGCACCATCGAGGCGGAGCGCTCGGCGGCCGTGGTCTCGCTGCGCAACGAGGTGGGCGCTCTGGCCACCACGCTCGCGGCGAAGATCGTGGGCGAGTCCCTCGACGACGACGCCCGGTCCAACCGGGTGGTCGACCGCTTCCTCGCCGACCTGGAGTCGGAGCAGGAGCGGAACGCGGGTGCGGCGCGGTAATGGCAGACGCAGCGAACGAATTCACCCAGGAGAACGCTCGAGAGGTCGAGCGCTGGGCCGGCTCCGCCAGCCCCGCGCTCGCCCGTGAGCTGTTCGCCGTGCTCGCCCTCCTCGACGAGAACGGCGCCCTGCGCCGTGCCCTGGCCGACCCGTCCTACGCGGGGCCGCAGCGGGAGCACGTCGTGCGCCGGGTCTTCGCCGACAAGATCTCCCCGGAGGCCGTGGAGATCGTCGCGCACCTCACCGGTCGCCGCTGGAGCGACGACCGCGAGTTCACCGACGGCCTCGAGCACGCCGGGGTGGCCCTCACCGCGGCGTCCGCCGAGAACCGGGGCGGGCTCGAGGGCCTCGAGCAGGTCGTGGAGCAGCTGATCGCGTTCAAGGGCGTGCTGGACGGGTCGCACGAGGTGCAGCGTGCCCTCAGCGACCGGCGCGCCGACGTCGAGGCCAAGACCCAGCTGGCGCACCGGCTGACCCCGGGCGCCTCGGAGGAGACCCTCCTGCTCGTGGAGCAGGCCGTGCTCTCGCCCCGCGGCGCCCTGGTCGGCCGGCTCGTCGACCGGTTCGCCGAGGAGGTGGCGGCCCGCCGGCAGCGGTGGATCGCGCACGTGAGCACCTCGCGGCCGCTGACGGACGACCAGCGCGCGCGGCTGCAGGAGCAGCTGAACACCCTGTACGGCAAGGACCTCAAGCTCACCGTGGACGTCGATCCGGCGCTGATCGGGGGGCTCAAGGTGCAGGTCGGCGAGGAGGTCATCGACGGTTCGGTCGCCGCCCGTCTCGACGAGCTGCGCCAGCGGATCGGCGCCTGACCCCTCGGGGCCGGGACGACGCCGTTGTGGGCTGCCGCCCCTCCGGCCGGACGGCACCAGCCGGTGGACCAGCGCAGCGATCCGCCGCAGATTTGGACTCACGGTCACCGCTGACGGCAGTGATCACGAACTAGGAGAGCAGGGACAGGACATGTCCGAAGTCACCATCAATGCCGACGACGTCCGTAGCGCGCTGAGCGAATTCGCCGCGTCCTACGAGCCCGGCACCGCAGAACGAACCGAGGTCGGCCGGGTCAGCAGCGCCTCCGACGGCATCGCCCGGGTCGAGGGCCTGCCCTCGGTCATGGCCAACGAGCTGCTGCGCTTCGAGAACGGGGTGCTCGGCCTCGCGCAGAACCTCGACACCCGCGACATCGGCGTCGTGATCCTCGGCGACTTCCGCGGCATCGAGGAGGGCCAGGAGGTCCAGCGCACCGGGGAGGTCCTCTCCGTGCCGGTGGGCGACGCCTTCCTCGGCCGCGTGGTGGACCCGCTGGGCATGCCCATCGACGACCTCGGGCCGATCGAGTCCGAGGGCCGCCGGGCGCTCGAGCTGCAGGCTCCCGGCGTGACCATGCGCAAGTCGGTGCACGAGCCGCTGCAGACCGGCATCAAGGCGATCGACGCGATGATCCCGATCGGGCGCGGGCAGCGTCAGCTCCTGATCGGCGACCGCCAGACCGGAAAGACCGCCATCGCCGTGGACGCGATCCTCAACCAGCGCGCCAACTGGGAGACCGGGGACGTCAACCAGCAGGTGCGCTGCATCTACGTGGCCGTCGGCCAGAAGGCGTCCACCATCGCGGGCGTGCGCCAGACCCTCGAGGACAACGGGGCGCTGGAGTACACGACCATCGTGGCGGCGCCCGCCTCCGAGGCCGCGGGCATCAAGTACCTCGCTCCCTACGCGGGCTCGGCCATCGGCCAGCACTGGATGTACGGCGGCAAGCACGTCCTCATCGTCTTCGACGACCTGTCCAAGCAGGCCGAGGCGTACCGCGCCGTGTCCCTGCTGCTGCGCCGGCCCCCGGGGCGCGAGGCCTACCCCGGCGACGTGTTCTACCTGCACTCCCGCCTCCTGGAGCGCTGCGCCAAGCTCTCCGACGAGCTGGGCGCGGGCTCGATGACCGGGCTGCCCATGATCGAGACGAAGGCCAACGACGTCTCGGCCTTCATCCCCACCAACGTCATCTCCATCACCGACGGCCAGATCTTCCTGCAGTCGGACCTGTTCAACGCCAACCAGCGCCCGGCCGTGGACGTGGGCATCTCGGTGTCCCGCGTCGGCGGTGCCGCGCAGGTCAAGGCCATGAAGAAGGTCTCCGGCACGCTCAAGCTCGAGCTGGCGTCCTACCGCTCGATGCAGGCCTTCGCGATGTTCGCCTCCGACCTGGACCCGGCGTCGCGGCAGCAGCTGACCCGCGGTGCCCGGCTGATGGAGCTGCTCAAGCAGAAGCAGTACACCCCGTACCCGGTCGAGGACCAGGTCGTGTCGATCTGGGCCGGCACCAACGGGCACCTGGACGAGGTGGAGGTCGCCGACGTGCTGGACTTCGAGCAGGCACTGCTCGAGCACGTGCGCCGCACCACCAACGTGATGGACTCCATCGTCGGCACCGGCAAGCTCGAGGACGACGCGGTCGCCGCGCTGGAGACGGCCGTCGCCGAGGTCAAGCGGGACTTCCGGGGCACCAAGCACGGCATCGAGCCTGGCCGCGAGGAGCACGAGCCCCTCGAGGCGTCCGAGGTCGACCAGGAACGGATCGTCAGGAAGTAACCGGTCGGTCCGGTGCGCCGCCGCGGCGGCGCACCGGACACGGTGTCGAAAGGAAGTCACATGGGAGCGCAGATTCGGGTCTACCGGAACAAGATCGCGTCGACCAAGTCCATGAAGAAGATCTTCAAGGCCATGGAGATGATCGCGACCTCGCGCATCAACAAGTCCCGACAGGGTCTGCAGGCGGCGCGTCCCTACGCGAACGCGCTGACCCGGGCGGTCTCACAGGTCGCCACCCAGCACAACGTCTCCCATGCCCTGACCACGCGGGCCGACGAGGTGCGCCGGTCGGCCGTGGTGATCATGACCTCCGACCGCGGTCTGGCCGGGTCCTACTCGTCCAACGTGCTCAAGGAGGCCGAGGGCCTGCTCGAGCTGCTGCACGGGGAGGGCAGGGAGACCAAGGTGTACCTGATCGGCCGCAAGGCCCAGGCGTACTTCGACTTCCGCAGCCGCCCGTACGAGCGGAACTGGACCGGGGACACGGACAACGCCCGGCCGGACCGCGCGCGGGAGCTGCGCCAGGTCCTGATCGGGGACCTGGAGACACCGTACGAGGACGGCGGGGTCGACGAGATCCACCTCGTCTACACGTCGTTCCAGTCGATGGTCGTCCAGGTGCCCCGGGTGCTGCGGCTGCTGCCGCTGGAGGTCGTGGACGCCAACGCCCTGTCCGACGAGGTCGCCCAGGACTTCGACGAGGTGGAGGAGCCGGACAGCACCTTCGAGTTCGAGCCGAGCCCGGAGGAGTTCCTCGACGCGGTCCTGCCGCGCTACATCGACGCCCGCCTGTTCGCCAGCCTGGCCCACGCCGCCACGAGCGAGCTCGCGGCCCGGCAGAAGGCCATGAAGGCGGCCGGCGACAACGCGGACGACCTGATCAAGAAGTACACCCGCCTGATGAACAACGCCCGCCAGGCCGAGATCACCACCGAGCTCACCGAGATCGTGAGCGGCGCCGAGGCCCTGTGACGGGCCGTCCCGGCGATCCAGCAACTGACCACCACGAACAAGTGAAGTGAGAGAAATGACTGCCACCATCAGCGAACAGGCCGGGCAGCCGGTCTCGGGCGGCGCCACGGGACGCATCGCCCGGGTCATCGGGCCGGTCGTCGACGTCGAGTTCCCGGAGCACGCCGTGCCCGGCATCTACAACGCCCTGACGGCCGACTACGACCTCAACGGCGAGAAGCGGACGATCACGTTCGAGACGGCCCAGCACCTGGGCGACAACATGGTCCGCGCGATCGCCCTGCAGCAGACCGACGGCCTCGTGCGCGGCACCGAGGTCAAGGACTCCGGCGGCCCGATCTCCGTGCCCGTGGGCGACGTGGTCAAGGGCCACATCTTCAACGTGCTCGGTGAGGCCCTCGACGTGGAGACCTCCTCCCTGGAGATCACCGACCGCTGGCCGATCCACCGCAAGGCCCCGTCCTTCGCAGAGCTCGAGGGCTCCACGGAGATGATGGAGACCGGCATCAAGTCGATCGACCTGCTGACCCCGTACATCAAGGGCGGCAAGATCGGCCTGTTCGGCGGCGCCGGCGTGGGCAAGACCGTGCTCATCCAGGAGATGATCACGCGTGTGGCCCGCAACTTCGGCGGCACCTCGGTGTTCGCCGGTGTCGGCGAGCGCACCCGTGAGGGCAACGACCTCTGGGTGGAGATGGAGGAGGCGGGGGTCCTCAAGGACACCGCCCTCGTGTTCGGCCAGATGGACGAGCCGCCCGGAACGCGCCTGCGCGTGGCCCTGACCGGCCTGACGATGGCGGAGTACTTCCGCGACGTGCAGAACCAGGACGTGCTGCTGTTCGTGGACAACATCTTCCGCTTCACCCAGGCCGGTTCCGAGGTCTCGACCCTGCTGGGCCGCATCCCCTCGGCCGTGGGCTACCAGCCCACGCTCGCGGACGAGATGGGCGTGCTCCAGGAGCGGATCACCTCGACCCGTGGCCACTCGATCACCTCCATGCAGGCGATCTACGTGCCCGCCGACGACTACACCGACCCGGCGCCGGCCACCACGTTCGCGCACCTGGACGCGACCACGGAGCTGTCCCGCGACATCGCCTCCCGCGGCCTGTACCCGGCGATCGACCCGCTGACCTCGACCTCGCGCATCCTCGATCCGCAGATCGTGGGCCAGGAGCACTACGACGTCGCGATCCGCGTCCGGTCGATCCTGCAGGAGAACAAGGAGCTGCAGGACATCATCGCGATCCTCGGCGTGGAAGAGCTCTCCGAGGAGCAGAAGGTCGTCGTCTCGCGCGCCCGCCGCATCGAGCAGTTCCTCTCGCAGAACACCTACACCGCCAAGCAGTTCACGGGGGTGGAGGGCTCCACGGTCCCGCTTGCGGAGACCATCGAGGCGTTCGCGAAGATCACCGAGGGCGAGTTCGACCACGTGCCGGAGCAGGCGTTCTACAACGTGGGCGGTCTGGACGACGTCATGCAGAAGTGGGACGAGATCAAGACCCGGACCGGCGGCAAGTAGCCATGGCCGAGATGATCGTCGAAATCGTCTCCCTCGAGCAGGCCGTGTGGTCCGGCAGGGCCCGCATGGTGCGCGTCCGCACGTCCGAGGGCGACATCGGTATCCTGCCCGGCCACGAGGCCGTGGCCGGCATCCTCAAGCCGGGGGACTTCGCGGTGGACCCCGTGGACGGCTCCCGGTTGGAGGGCACGATCGAGGCAGGGTTCGTGTTCGTGGACCACGACCGGGTGACGATCGTGGCGGACGACGTGGAGCTGCCCGGCGTCGCCGCTGCCTGACCCCCCCCTG
>NZ_JBISWJ010000092.1:0-21848 GCF_044462225.1 Kocuria kalidii
CCGTCCCCGGGTTCCCGCGGGAGCCCCGGTGAGACCCGCCCAGGAGCGTGGATGGAAGAGAAGATCGTCGTGCACGGACCCACCGCGGTCAACGGCCGGCTGCGCGTCTCCGGCGCCAAGAACAGCGTGCTGAAGCTGATGGCGGCGACGCTGCTGGCCGAGGGCGAGTCCACCATCACCAACGTCCCGGAGATCCTGGACGTCACGATCATGGCCGAGCTGCTGCGGCGGCTCGGCTGCGCCGTCTCCTATGAGCGGTCCGAGAAGATCGTCCGGATCGACGTCCCGGCCGTCCTGCACCACCAGGCGGACTACGACCTGGTCCGGGCGATGCGCGCGTCGATCTCCGTGCTCGGGCCCCTCGTGGCCCGGTGCCGCGTGGCCGAGGTCGCGCTGCCCGGCGGGGACGCCATCGGCTCCCGCGGCCTGGACATGCACCGTGCGGGCCTCGAGGCGATGGGGGCGGTGCTGCAGATCGAGCGCGGCTACCTCGTCGCCTCCGTGCCGCAGGTCCTGCGCGGCACGCACTTCCGCCTGGACTACCCCTCCGTGGGCGCCACGGAGAACCTCATGATGGCCGGCACCCTGGCCGAGGGCACCACCGTCATCGACAACGCGGCCCGGGAGCCGGAGATCGTCGACATCGGACGGATGCTGCAGGCCATGGGTGCCCGGATCGAGGGGCTGGGCACGAGCACCGTCACGGTCGACGGCGTGCAGTCCCTGCGCCCCGTCGAGCACCGGACCGTGCCGGACCGGATCGTGGCCGGTACGTGGGCCTTCGCCGCGGCCGTGACCGGGGGGACGGTGGAGATCGAGGGCGCGGAGCCGGGGCACCTCACCGTGGTGCTGGACAAGCTGCGCTCCGCCGGCTGCCGGGTGGACACGGACGGGGGCCGCCTGGTGGTGGCCGGGCCGCGGCGCCCGCGCGCGATCAACGTGTCCACGCTGCCCTATCCCGGCTTCCCCACCGACCTGCAGCCGTTCGTGGTGGCCCTCAACGCCGTCGCCGAGGGCTCCGGCATGGTCACCGAGAACGTGTTCGAGGCGCGGTGGGGCTTCACGGCCGAGCTGGAGCGGCTCGGGGCGAGCGTCCGCCTCGACGGCCACCACGCCCTGGTGTCGGGGATGCCGTCGCTCTCGGGAGCACCCGTGGAGGCCATGGACATCCGGGCGGGCGCGGCCCTCGTGATCGCCGGGATGGCCGCCGTCGGCACCACGGACGTGGCCGGCGTCCAGCACGTCGACCGCGGCTACGAGCACTTCGTGGAGCAGCTCTGCTCGGCCGGGGCCGCCGTGGAGCGGCACGTGGTCGGCACCGGGCGCTGAACCGGCGGACCCTTGGCACGCAGGAGCCCCGCACCCGGGAACGGGTGCGGGGCTCCTGCTCAGCAGATGCGCGGGAAGCGGATCAGATGAGCGTGACGCCGGTGGCCTGCGGGCCCTTCTGGCCCTGACCGATCTCGAACTCGACGCGCTGGTTCTCCTCGAGGGTGCGGAAGCCGCCCGACTGGATCTCCGAGTAGTGGACGAAGACGTCCGAGTCGGAGTCGTCGGGGGTGATGAAGCCGAAGCCCTTTTCGGCGTTGAACCACTTGACGGTGCCCTGGGCCATGAAGATCTCTCCTTGCGAGATGGTGCGAAACGTGTGCACAGGTCGTGCACGGAAGGGCGGTACCACGAGATGAGCCGAGGGCCGAGGCCTCCTGTCCCGGAGGGCGGAGGACAAGGTCCGGGTCGAACGTCACGCTCGCTTACCCGTTCTGCGAGCATGCAAAACATGGAACGAAGAACACGCTCAGCTTCACACACTCCCCGGGGACGGTCAACGTTGTTCGCCTGCTGATCATCCCGTGTTGCCGGCCGTCCGCCGGCCGCGTGGGCCGGGTACACCCGCGGAGGTGTGCTCGGGAGAGGCTCAGAACAGGCGCGCGTCGCTGTCGTCGAGCCCGCGCATCTCGTCGTAGTCGAGGGTCAGGCACACGATGCCCCGGTCCTCGGCGAGCACCCGGGCCTGTGGCCTGATGAGCTGCGCGGCGTACACCCCGCGCACGGGCGCCAGGAGCGGATCGCGGTTGAGCAGCTCCAGGTACCGGGTGAGCTGCTCCACGCCGTCGATGTCCCCGCGGCGCTTGAGCTCGACGGCCACGGTGGCACCGGCGGCGTCGCGGGCCAGGATGTCGACCGGCCCGATCGCGGTGGGGTACTCGCGCCGGACGAGGGTGTGCCCGGAGCCCAGCCGGTGGATCTGCTCGGCGAGCAGGCGCTGGAGGTCCGCCTCGACCCCGTCCTTCACCAGCCCGGGATCCGTGCCCAGGTCGTGGGAGACGTCCTCGTGGATCTCGAAGACCTGGATGACCAGGCGGTCGTCGCTCTTGGCGGCCTGGACGGTCCACGTCTGCAGCACGCCCTCGGCCGCGAGGTCCGCCCCGGGCTCGCCCACGTGCAGGCGCGCGGGCGGGCTCATCCAGTTCAGGGGCTTGTAGCTCCCCCCGTCCGAGTGCACGAGCACGGAGCCGTCGGCCTTGACGACGAGGAGACGGCGGGCGGCGGGCAGGTGGGCGCGCAGACGCCCTTCGTAGTCGACGGAGCAATCGGCAATGACGAGACGCACGGGCCCCAGCCTAGCGCTCCGGAGGGGTCCGCCCGGTCCCGGGAGGGCGGTGCGCGTGTGAGAGGATGACGCCGTGCCACGGTCCAACCACTCCTCGCGGCGCCGCCGCGGCGGCCCCGGCACCGGCCCGCGCGCCAGCAAGTGGCAGCGCGGTGCGGCGCAGGAGCCGTGGCCGGTCGAGCGGGTCCTGGAACCGGCCCCCACGGTGGAGCGCGCCGGGGACGGGGACTGGATGGTCCGCCACGTGCGGCCCGCCAACGCGGTCAAGACCTACACCTGTCCGGGCTGCGGCCGGCCCGTGGCCCCGGGCACCGCACACCTCGTCGTGTGGCAGCAGGACTCCCTGCTCGGGGCGCGCAGCGCCTTCGAGGACCGCCGCCACTGGCACGAGCGGTGCTGGCGCACCCGCCGCTGAGCCGCAGCCGCGGATCCCGTCGCCGTGGAGCCGTGCCGGACGGGAGCGGTCACGCCGGAAGCGGACACACGGCCGCGGCGGTGGCCGCGCCGCCCCCCGACGGTCGATAATCGATGCGAGACCCGCGGCACCCACCGGGTGCCGTCCCGCCGTCGGCGCAGCCCGTCGACCCCGACCACCGAACCAGGCCCCCGGCACCGCGGGGCCGAGCGGGCCGACCGGCCCCTCGTCGAGTTCCCAGGAGACGCCCCGTGAACGAGTTCCAGCACCAGCAGCCGCGCAGCACCGCCGAGACCGCTCCGCCCCCGCAGGACGAGGCGCTGCCCGCGTCGGTGCGGGGAGCGGTGGACCTGGGGGCCGTTCCCCCCGCCGGGACCGGCACCCCGCCCGCCGGCCGGGAGGGGCAGGCAGGCGGGTACCGCCGGGAGGTGACGGCGGCCGACTTCCAGGACGTCGCCCAGCTCTCCACCCAGGTCCCCGTGGTCTTCTCCCTGTGGGCCGGCTTCAGCCAGCAGTCGGTGGCGTTCACCGACACCCTGGAGCAGGTCGTCGACCGCTACCGGGGGCGGATGCTGCTGGCCTCCGTGGACGCCGAGGCGGCCCCCGAGATCGCCCAGATGTTCCAGGCCCAGTCCGTGCCCACGGTGGTGGCGCTGCTCGGCGGACGCCCCGTCCCGCTGTTCAATTCGACGGTCCCGCCCGAGCAGGTGGCCGAGGTCCTGGACGAGCTCCTCGCGCTCGCCGAGCAGAACGGGATCACGGGCGCCGTGGAGCCCGGGCGCACGGACGACGAGCCCGAGCCGCTGCCCCCGCTGCACCAGGAGGCCGTGGACGCCCTCGAGGCCGGTGACCTCGACACCGCCGAGGCCGCGTACCGCAGGGCGATCGCGGAGAACCCCGGGGACCGGGAGGCGAAGCTCGCCCTCGCCCAGGTGCACCTGCTCCAGCGCGTGCTGCCGATGGACGCCGCGACGGTCCGCGCCGAGGCCGCGTCCGCGCCCGACGACGTGGCGGCCCAGCTGGCGGTCGCCGATCTCGACGTCTCGGGCGGTCACGTCGAGGACGCGTTCCGGCGGCTGCTGGACCTCGTGCGACGGAGTGCGGGGGAGGACCGCGACGCCGTGCGGCTGCGGCTGCTCGAGCTCTTCGACGTGGTGGGGGCCGAGGACCAGCGCGTCGTCACCGCCCGCGGCGCCCTGATGCGCGCGCTCTTCTGAGTCCTCGCTCCGGCGGGCCTCCCGCCGGACGCACCCGGCGCGCCGTCCCGACGGTGCGCCCGGCCGCGGCCACCGTCCGGGAGCGCCGTGCCACCGGGGCGGTCCGTCCGGGTCCGCCGCGCGGCGGAGCACCCGTCCGGCCGGGGAACGGGCCGTCCGCCGCGCGCCGGAGGCGGGGCGGGCCCGGCCCTGCCTACGCTGGTGCCATGAGCCACCAGCACCGCCCGCAGCCCGTTCCCGTCCGGTCCGCCGGTCCGGTGCCGGACGCCCCCGCGCCGCCCGCCGACGAGCGGCCGGCACTGGGCGTGCGCGGTCTCGTCAGGGTCTTCGGCCGCCCGGGCGGTCCCGAGGCGAAGGTGGCAGTGGACCGCGTGGACCTCGACGTCCCCCGCGGCTCCTTCTTCGGGCTCGTGGGGCGCAACGGCGCCGGCAAGACCACGATGCTGTCCATGGCGACCGGCCTGCTCCGCCCCACGGCGGGCCGCGTCCGCGTGGCCGGCGTCGACGTGTGGGCCGAGCCCCGGCGGGCCAAGCAGCTCATGGGCGTGCTCCCGGACGGCCTGCACCTGTTCGACCGGCTCACGGGACGCCAGCTCGTCACCTACTCGGGCCTGCTCCGCGGCATGGACCGGGAGGTCGTGGCGGAGCGCACCGAGGACCTGCTGCGCGCCATGGACCTGGTGGCCGACGCCGGGACGCAGGTCCAGGACTACTCCGCCGGCATGACCAAGAAGATCGCACTGGCCGGCGCCCTCATCCACGCCCCCAGCCTGCTGGTCCTGGACGAGCCGTTCGAGTCGGTCGACCCGGTCTCCGCCGCGAACATCCGCGAGATCCTGCACGGGTTCGTGGCCGCCGGCGGGACGGTGGTCGTGTCGAGCCACGTCATGGACCTCGTGCAGCGGATGTGCGACCACGTCGCCGTCATGGACCAGGGGCGGGTGCTGGCCGCCGGGACGGTCGACGACGTCCGGGCCGGGGCCACGCTCGAGGACCGGTTCGTCGAACTCGTCGGCGGGCGCCGGGACACGGGGGAGGGCCTGTCGTGGCTGCGCCCGGAGTGAGCCCCGGCCTGGCCCCGGCCCCGGAGGCCCTCGCGCCCGTCCGTGCGGGCACGGCCGCCCTCGCCCGGCGCCTCGTGGGGCTCAAGGCGCGGATCCTCGTCAACACCCTGACCCGCAGCACCTGGGTGCTCGTGGGGACCGTGCTGGGCGCCGCCTACTTCCTGTTCCTGCTCGGCCTGGCCGTGGTCGCCCTGTTCCTCCTCGGGCGCCAGGACCTGTCCCTGGTGCGCACGGTCCTCGTGCTCGCCGGCACGGCGGCGACGCTGGCGTGGTGGCTGCTGCCCGTCCTGGCGGCGCGCGCCGACGCGACGCTGGACCCGGCCCGCCTCGCCCTGTTCCCGCTCTCCGTGGGCCAGATCCAGTGGGGCCAGGGGCTCGGCGCCCTCGTCGGCGTCCCGGGCGCGCTCACGACCGTCGCGCTCCTCGCGGCGGCGGGCTCCTGGCGGTCGTCGCCGGCCGCGCTGCTCGCGGCCGTCCTGTGCCTGCCGCTGGCCCTGGCGCTGGTGATCACGGGCTCCCGCTGCGTCACGGCCCTCGCGACCGGTCTCGGCCGCCGCCGGCGGCTCACCGAGCTGATCTCGCTGGCCGCGCTCGTGGGCCTCGTGCTGCTCGGGCCGATCTTCACGGGCCTGCTCAGCGGGCTGGAACGGCTCTGGGACCGGCTGCCCCAGTACGCCGGGGTGCTCGCCTGGACGCCCGTCGGGGCCGTCTGGGCCATCCCGGCGGACGTCGCCGCGGGAGACTGGGGGGCCGCCGCCGCCCGGCTCACGGTCACCGTGCTGACGCTCCTCGCCCTCGTCGTCCTCTGGCGGGTCGCGCAGGAGCGGGCCCTGACCAGCGCGTCCGGCGGTCGGACCGCCGCACCCCGGGGCGAGGGGGCCGCCGGCGCGGGGCTGTTCGACCGCGCGCCCCGGAGCCCGTGGGCCGCCGTCGCGGTCCGGTGCCTCGTCTACTGGTTCCGGGACCCGCGCTACGCCGCCGGCCTGCTCGTCATCCCCGCCCTCGTCGTGCTCGTCTGGTTCTCCCGGGACCCCGGCGGCGGGAGCTTCTTCCTCTACGCCCTCGGCCCCCTGATCGCGGCCCTGCTCGCGTACCAGATCTCGGGCGACGTGTCCTACGACAACACGGCGCTGCACCTGCACGTCCTGTCGGGCGTCCGGGGCGTGCACGACCGCGCGGGCCGGGTGCTCGCGCTGGTCGTCATCGCCGTGCCGCTCACCGCCCTCGGGCTGCTGCTGCCGTTCGCGGTCGAGGGCCGCTGGGAGCTGCTGCCCGGGATCACGGGCACCGCCCTCCTCGCGCTGCTGGGCGGGGCGGGCCTGTCCTCCGTGATGTCCGCCCGGTACACCTATCCCGTGGCCCCGCCCGGGGCGTCCCCCCTGAAGACGCCGCAGGGCTTCACCGTGCTCAACGTGCTGGTGCAGTTCGTGGCGCTCGGACTGATCCTCGTGCTCGTGCTGCCGGCGGCGGTGCCCCTCGTCGTCCAGGTCCTGACCGGCGACGTCGTCTGGGGCTGGACGGCGCTCGCCGCCGGGGCGCTGCTCGGACCGCTGCTCTGCTGGGGCGGGATCGTCCTGGGCGGGCGCTGGTTCGACCGGCGGGCCCCGGAGCTCCTCCAGGAGGTCGCCCAGTTCCGCTGAGCAGGACGGCCGGGCCGGAGCCCGCAGCCGGGGCGCGGGCGCCGTCCCGCCGGTCGGCGGGAACGGGGTAAAGTGGCGCCATGCATGTCTCAGCGGCGACCACCGGCACCCCCACGAACCGACGGGGCGACAGCCCCCACGGCACCGACCCGGCGCAGCCGGCCGGCGGCACGTCGACGATCGAGCGCGAGGAGACCAGGGAGGTCCAGGAGCCGGGCGACCACGAGCGCTTCGCGCACTACGTGCGCAAGGAGAAGATCATGGAGTCCGCCCTCTCCGGCGACCCCGTCATCGCCCTGTGCGGCAAGGTCTGGGTCCCGGGCCGGGACCCGCAGCGGTTCCCGGTGTGCCCCACCTGCAAGGAGATCTACGACGGCCTGCGCCCCGCGAACGACCAGGGCGACGGACAGGGCTGAGCACCGCCCCCGAGGAAGCGCCCGCCGCCGGCGGGCGCTTTTGCGTGGCCCGGCGCCGCGACCCGCATCCACCGCGTCCACGAGGCCGCGGGACCACGAGCGAAAGGACGTCGCCAGAGTGTCCCAGGACGACCAGCTGTCCTTGTTCGGCGCAGCCGCCGCCGACCTCCCCCCGGCCTATCCCGACCGCGCCGCCTGGGGCACGGCGCCCAAGCTGCGCGCCTGGCAGGCGGAGGCGCTGCAGCGCTACTTCGAGACGCAGCCCCGGGACTTCATGGCCGTCGCGACCCCCGGCGCCGGCAAGACGACCTTCGCGCTGCGGGTGGCCAAGGAGCTCTTCGACCGGGGCACCGTCAACCGGATCACCGTGGTGACGCCCACGGACCACCTCAAGCGGCAGTGGGCGGACGCCGCGGCCCGCGTGGGACTGGCGATCGACCCGAACTTCAAGAACGCGGACGGCTCCCACGGCCGGGACTACCTGGGGGCGGCCGTGACCTACTCGCAGGTGGCGATGAAGCCGCTCCTGCACCGGGCCCGCACCGAGGCCGGCCGGACGCTGGTGATCATGGACGAGATCCACCACGCCGGGGACTCGCTGACGTGGGGCGACGGGCTGCAGGAGGCCTTCGACCCGGCCGCCCGCCGGCTCGCCCTGACCGGCACGCCCTTCCGTTCGGACACCGCGCCCATCCCGTTCGTGCGCTACCGGGAGGACGGGGACGGGATCCGCCGCTCGAGCGCCGACTACACCTACGGCTACGGCGACGCGCTCCAGGACCACGTGGTCCGGCCCGTGCTCTTCCTCGCCTACTCGGGACAGATGCGCTGGCGCACCAGCGCGGGGGAGGAGATGGCCGCTGAGCTCGGGGAGGGCTTCACCAAGGACATCACGGCCCACGCCTGGCGCACCGCCCTCGACCCGGACGGGCAGTGGATCCCCTCGGTGCTCCAGGCCGCGGACCAGCGGCTCACGGAGGTGCGGCGCGCCGTGCCCGACGCCGGGGCGATGGTCATCGCGACCGACCACCAGGACGCGAAGGCCTACGCCGCGCAGCTGCGCCGGATCACCGGCGAGAACCCCACCGTGGTGCTCTCCGACGACAAGGGCGCCTCGGACCGGATCGACGAGTTCTCGGCGGGGGACAGCCGCTGGATGGTGGCCGTGCGCATGGTCTCCGAAGGGGTCGACGTCCCCCGCCTCGCCGTGGGCGTCTACGCGACGTCGACGTCCACCCCCCTGTTCTTCGCCCAGGCGGTGGGCCGCTTCGTGCGTGCCCGCAGGCGCGGGGAGACGGCCTCCGTCTTCCTGCCGTCCGTGCCCGCGCTGATGCAGCTCGCCAACGAGATGGAGGCCGAGCGGGACCACGCCCTCGACAAGCCCGCCGCGGAGGAGACGGGACTGCCCGCGGACCCCCTCGAGGAGGGCTGGGACGACGAGCTGCTGGAGGAGGCCAACCGCGAGGACAAGGCCTCCGCGGCCCTCGCCCGGGGCCGGTTCGAGGCCATCGGCTCGGACGCGTCCTTCCACGGCGTGCTCTTCGACGGGGGCGCCTTCGGCGGCGGCGTGGCGGTCGGCTCCGACGAGGAGGCCGACTTCCTCGGCATCCCGGGCCTGCTCGAGGCCGACCAGGTCTCGGCGCTGCTGCGGGAGCGGCAGTCGCAGCACGCCCGCAGGCGCTCGGGCACGGTCGGTGCGCCGGAGGCGCCGGCGGTCCCCGACCACCGGCGGCTGAAGGAGCTGCGCGCCACCCTGTCCAAGAACGTCTCGGCGTGGGCGTCGCGCACCGGCACCCCGCACGGCGTCGTGCACAACGAGCTGCGCCGCGTGTGCGGCGGACCCGCGGTGGCCCAGGCCAACGAGGCGCAGCTGCAGGCGAGGGTCAGGAAGCTGCAGGACTGGTTCGTCGGCCGCAAGTGAGCCCTGCCCCGGCACGGTCCGCCCGTTCCCGGGCGGACCGTGCCGGGGCAGGGCCGCCGGGACGGGCCGTGCGGGATCAGGACCGGACGATCTCGACCCCGGCCTCGGCCATCTCCCGCAGCGCGCGCTCCGTGCTCTCCCGGTCGACGCCCGCGGTGAGGTCCACCAGCACGCGGGTGTCGTAGCCGGCCTCGACGGCGTCCAGGGCGGTCGCCCGCACGCAGTGGTCGGTCGCGAGGCCCACGACGTCCACGGCCTCGATCTCGTGCTCGCGCAGCCAGTCGTCGAGGCTCACGTCGGGCTCCTCGACGTCCTCGCCGTCGCCCGTCGGCACGTCGGCGTCCGGGGCGAGCAGCCCCTCGAAGCCGGAGTAGGCGGCGTCGTGCTCCCCCTTGCGGAACCAGGCCTGGATCCAGTCGGTGTCCAGGTCGGGGTGGGTGTGGGCACCGTGGGAATCGGCGACGCAGTGCACGGGCCAGGAGTCCACGTAGTCCGGCCGGTCGGAGAAGTGCGCGCCGGGGTCCACGTGCCAGTCCTGGGTGGCCGCGACGGCGGCGTAGTCCCCGTGGTGGTCCTCGAGGTGCTCGGACACGGCGGAGGCCACCTCCGCGCCCCCCGTGACGGCCAGCGAGCCGCCCTCGCAGAAGTCGTTCTGCACGTCGACGACGATCAGTGCGGTCCTCATGGTGTTCCTCCTTCTGTTCGGTCTCTTCGGTCTGTTCGGTGGGATCCTCCTGCCGGGCTGCTCCCGGTGGCTCGCTCCGTCCGGCGCCGGTCAGGCCGGGGCACCGGGCCCCAGCACCGTCGGGATCACGGGGTCGCCCTCGCTGAGCCGCCGGGCCGAGCGCGGCAGCTCGGCCACGGACGCCGCGTGCCGCGCCCGGGCCCGGGCCACCCCGGCGGGTCCGGTCCAGCCGTCGAGCACCTCGCCGTCGCGGACGAGGTCCTCCAGCAGCGCCCGGTCGTCCCCGTCGCCCTCGGCCGCCGGGCCGACCCCGACGATCTCGTGCGTCGCCGTGCCCGAGCCGTCCCGGCGTCGCAGGGCGTGCTTGCGCCCGCCCACGGACACCTTGCCCCGGGCGGTCTTCGCCACGGGCCGCAGCTCGCCGGAGGAGTCCTCGCGGGCCACCAGCTTGTAGACCATCGACGACGTCGGTGCCCCCGAGCCCGTGACCACGCGCGTGCCCACGCCGAACGCGTCGACGGGCGCGGCGTTGAGGGACGCGATCGCGTACTCGTCGAGGTCCGAGGTGACGGTGATGCGGGTGTCCGGGTTGCCGAGCTCGTCGAGGAGCTCCCGCACCCAGGCGGCCTGGGTCACGAGGTCGCCCGAGTCCAGGCGCACCCCGCCGAGTTCGGGGCCCGCGAGCTCCACGGCCTTCCGGACGGCGGCCTCGACGTCGTAGGTGTCGACGAGCAGGGTGGTGTCCCGGCCCATGGACTGCAGCTGGGCGCGGAAGGCGTCCTCCTCGGAGTCGTGCAGGAGCGTGAAGGAGTGGGCGGCCGTCCCGACGGTCCGGAGCCCGTAGCGGAGACCCGCCTCGAGGTTCGACGTCGAGTCGAAGCCGCCGATGACGGCCGCGCGGGCCGCCGCGACCGCGGCCTCCTCGTGGGCGCGCCGGGAGCCCATCTCGATGCACGGCCGCCCCGCGGCGGCACCCACCATGCGGGAGGCGGCCGAGGCCACGGCGCTGTCGAAGTTCAGCACCGAGAGGAAGTACGTCTCGAGCACGCACGCCTCGGCGAAGGTGGCCTCCACCACGAGCAGCGGCGAGGAGGGGAAGTAGGCCTCGCCCTCGGCGTAGCCGGTGATCGAGCCGGTGAACCGGAAGCCGGCGAGATGGTCCAGGGTGGCGCGGTTGACCACGCCGGTGTCGGCCAGGAAGCGCAGCTGCTCGTCGCCGAAGCGGAAGCTCTCGAGTCCCTCCAGGAGGCGCCCGGTGCCCGCCACCACGCCGTAGCGGCGACCGGCGGGCAGCCGGCGGGCGAAGACCTCGAACACGCCGCGCCGCTGCGCGGTGCCCGCGTGCAGGGCGGCCTGCAGCATGGTGAGCTCGTAGTGGTCGGTCATGAGGGACGTGGGCGGCGGGGCCCACGCGTGGCTGCGCTGGTTCACGGGCACCACTCTAGCCACGCCGTCGGTGCGCCCGCCGTCCGTTCCTCGCTACGATGGACGGACCATGCACCGCGCTATCCCCGCCGCCGCCCGACCCGCGGCCACCGTCGCCCCGGAGACCGGCACCCGGCCCACCGGCGCGACGTCCGTGGCCGCCGAGACCGCACGCCCCTGGAACGTGGTGGTGTGGGACGACCCCGTGAACCTCATGAGCTACGTCACCTACGTGTTCCGCTCCTACTTCGGCTACCCGGAGGACAAGGCCCGGTCCCTGATGCTCGAGGTCCACCACGAGGGCCGCTCCGTGGTGGCCAGCGGATCCCTCGAGGAGGCGGAGACGCACACCGCGGCCATGCACGGGTTCGGGCTCTGGGCCACCTTCGAGCAGGCGGGGGGCAGCTGATGGCGCAGGGCTTCCGGTCCACCCGGAAGGGCATCACGGCCCGGTTCGAGGACGCGGAGAAGGAGCTGCTGCAGAAGCTGTTCGCGGACGTCGCCCAGGCGCTCGCCCCGGAGGAGCCGGTCTCGGAGGACTCGCTCGAACGGATGCTCGGGGTGTCCGGCGGTGCCTCCGTCCCGGACGACTCCGCGCTGCGGCGCCTGCTGCCCGACGGCAGCCTGGACCCCGAGCGGGCCGCCGAGTTCCGCCGGTACACGGAGCGGGGGCTGCGGGAGGCCAAGATGGGCGTGCTCAAGCAGGCCGCCCTCGCGCTGGAGGCGCAGCCCGTGCGGCTGGCCCCGGAGGACGCGCAGGCCTTCGGACAGGCCCTCAACGACGTCCGGCTGGTGCTGGCGGACCGTCTCGGGATCCAGGACGAGGCGGACGCCGAGCGGGTGGGGCGCTACGACGACTGGTCCGCGATCGAGGACGTCGAGACGTACATGTCGCTGCTCTACAACTTCGTCTCCTGGCTCCAGGAGACCCTCATGGAGGCGCTCCTCCACGACCTCCCCCGCGACTGACCAGTGACGACACCGCGGTGGGCCCCCGCACGGGCCCGGGCTGCCGCGCCTCACGACGGCGCGCCCGCGGTGGGGTTTGGGGCGGTGGCACGCCCGGGACTACGCTCTTGTCGATATGCAGGATGACGACGTCTTCGGATCCGGCGGCCGAGCCCCCCGGCGCCCCAACCCCGGTTCACCCATCGGCGTGTTCGACTCCGGGGTGGGCGGCCTCACCGTGGCCCGCTCCATCATCGACCAGCTGCCCCACGAGGAGATCGTCTACGTGGGGGACACCGCCCACGGACCCTACGGGCCGCTGCCCATCGCGGAGGTCCGGGCGCACGCCCTGCGGATCATGGACGAGCTCGTGGACTCCGGGGTCAAGCTGCTGGTGATCGCCTGCAACACGGCGTCGGCCGCCGTCCTGCGGGACGCGCGGGAGCGCTACACCCGGGTCTACGGGATCCCGGTGGTCGAGGTCATCCAGCCTGCGGTGCGGCGCGCGGTGTCCTCGACCCGCAACGGGCGGATCGGGGTCATCGGCACGGAGGCGACGATCGGCTCCCGGGCCTACGACGACACGTTCGCCGCCGCGCCCCACCTGCGGATCGACTCGGTGGCCTGCCCGGCCTTCGTCGACTACGTGGAGGCGGGCATCACCACGGGCCCCGGCCTCCTGGCCACGGCACAGGGCTACCTCGGCCCCCTCCGGGACGCCGACGTGGACACCCTGGTCCTCGGCTGCACCCACTACCCCCTGCTCACCGGGGTCATCTCCTACGTCATGGGCGACAGCGTGACCCTGGTCTCGAGCGCGGAGGAGACCGCCAAGGACGTCTACCGCGCCCTGGTCGGGCACGGTCTCGAGCGGGATCCGCAGCTGCCCGCCCGCCACGAGTTCCTCGCCACCGGGGAGGCCGCGTCCTTCGAGGTCCTCGCCCGGCGGTTCCTGGGCCCGGAGGTCGCCCGCGTCCGGCACACGAGCTCCGTGGCCGAGCAGTACCCCACGGGGTCGCTCGCGCGGATCACCCCGGAGATGATCGGGGGCGCCGGCCCGTCCGCTCCCTGAACAGTCCCGCGGCCGGTGCGGCCGCCCGTCCCACCGGTTCTCCCTGGAAGGCCCCTCGCCCATGAAACTCACGATCGTCGGATGCACCGGCTCCTTCGCGGGCCCGGACTCCCCGGCCTCCTGCTACCTCGTCAGCGGCGAGGACGCCGAGGGCCGGACGTGGCGCATCCTGCTGGACATGGGCAACGGCGCCCTCGGGGTGCTGCAGCGCCACATGGACCTGCACGACATCGACGCCGTGCTGGTCAGCCACCTGCACCCGGACCACTGCATCGACCTGGCCGGGCTGCACGTGGCGATCAAGTGGGATCCCCGGGGCTGGGGGCGGGACCCGGTCCCGCTGTGGGCGCCCTCGGGCCTGCACGACTACCTCAGCAGCACCCACGGGCTCCCCCCGGAGCCGGGCATGCACGGGGAGTTCGACTTCCACACCTGGGTCCCCGAGGAGCCGGTGCAGGTCGGACCGTTCTCGATCACGCCCTTCGCGGTGGAGCATCCGACCCCCGAGCCGTACGCCCTGCGGATCGACTACGACGGCGCCACGGGCCCCAGCACCCTCGCCTACTCGGGGGACACCGACGCGTGCGAGGGACTCGTGCTCGCCGCCCGGGGCGCCGACGTCTTCCTCTGCGAGGCCGCCTACCACGAGGGCCGCGACGACGCGCTGCGCGGCATCCACCTCACCGGCCGGCGCGCCGCGGAGGCCGCCCGGGACGCCGGGGTGCGCCGGCTGCTGCTGACGCACCTGCCGGTGTGGAACTCCCCGGAGCGGGCCGTCGAGGAGGCCCAGGCGGTCTTCGAGGGGCCGATCGGGGTGGCCGAGCCCGCCCGCACGTACCAGATCGTCCGCCGCGGCAGCGGCCGTCCCGCGGCCGCCGTCGGCCCGTGAGCCCCGGCGCTGCAGGACCGGCCGACGGCGGCGTGGCGAGGGGTAGGGTGGAGCACATGGATTCCCCCGTCGACCAGACCGCACCGTCCGTCTCGACCACGGGGGTGACCCGCTCGGACGGCCGGTCGCCCGGCGAGCTGCGGCCCATCACCATCACCCGCGGCTGGTCCCAGCAGGCGGAGGGCTCCGCCCTCGTCGAGTTCGGCAGCACCCGGGTGCTGTGCACCGCGTCCGTGACCGAGGGCGTGCCGCGCTGGCTCAAGGGGGAGGGCCGCGGCTGGGTGACCGCCGAGTACGCGATGCTTCCGCGCGCCACGTCCACCCGGTCCGCCCGCGAGTCCGTGAAGGGCAAGATCGGCGGGCGCACCCACGAGATCTCCCGGCTCATCGGCCGGTCCCTGCGCTCGGTCATCGACCTCTCCGCTCTCGGGGAGAACACCGTGGTCCTCGACTGCGACGTCCTCCAGGCCGACGGCGGCACCCGCACCGCGGCCATCACCGGCGCCTACGTGGCCCTGGCCGAGGCTATCGGCTGGGCGCGGGCCGAAGGACTGATCGCCCGCCGCGCCCAGCCGCTCACCGACACCGTGGCCGCCGTGTCCGTGGGCATCATCGACGGCGTGCCGATGCTCGACCTCCCGTACGTCGAGGACGTCCGGGCCGAGACCGACATGAACGTGGTGGTCACCGGGTCCGGCGACTTCGTGGAGGTGCAGGGGACGGCCGAGGGCGCCCCCTTCGACCGTGCCGAGCTCGACGCCCTGCTCGACCTCGCGCTCGCCGGCTGCGCCCAGCTGACCCAGATCCAGGTCGAGACGCTGCGCGAGGGCGACGATGGGTGAGCACGACGGCGCACGACTGGTGCTGGCCACCCACAACCAGGGGAAGCTGGCCGAGCTGCGGGACCTGATCGCGGCCGCGCTGCCTGCGGCGGACGTCGGACGACTCGTGGTGGACGCCGCCACGGCCGGCGCCCCCGACGTGGTCGAGGACGGCACGAGCTTCGAGGCCAACGCCCTGCTCAAGGCCCGCTCCGCGGCGGCCGCGACCGGGCTGATCGCCGTGGCCGACGACTCGGGCCTGGCCGTGGACGTCCTCGGCGGGGCCCCCGGGATCTTCTCCGCGCGCTGGTCCGGCCGGCACGGCGACGACGCCGCGAACCTCCGGCTGCTGCTCGACCAGCTCTCCGACGTCCCCGACGCCCACCGCGGCGCGCAGTTCGTGTGCGCCGCGGCGCTCGTGACCCCGGACGGGACCGAGCACGTCGAGACCAGTGCGCTGCGCGGCGTGCTGCTGCGCGAACCCACCGGGAACGGCGGCTTCGGCTACGACCCCGTGTTCCGGCCCGACGGGCTCGACCGGTCCTGCGCCGAGCTCACGCGTGCGGAGAAGAACGCCATCAGTCACCGCGGGCGCGCGCTGCGGGCCCTGCTGCCGCACCTGGTGGCCGCCCTCGACCCTGCTTCCCTCACCGACTGACCCGCGTCCGAACCGAGGATGTTGCCCGATGCCCTGGTCGCAGCTCCACCACCTGCCGTTCGCCGGTGCCGTCGAGGCCGTCCTGCGCGAGGCCGGCACGGGCGCCGACCCCAGCCAGTGGGAGGTGCACGCGGGCGGATCCGCCCACGTGGTGGTGAACGTGGGCCACACGATCTCCGTGCGCATCGCCAAGAACGCCACCGTCTGCGAGCACGTCGAGCGCCGCACCGAGGTGCTGCGGCGGCTGCCCCGCTTCTCGTTCGCCACCCCCCGCCCGCTCACCGGCGTGGTGGTCTCCAACGGCTACACCGGGGTGGGCCTGACGTGGCTGCCCGGTCACCCGCACCAGCCCGGGCACGGCGACCCGGCCGTGCTGCACCGGGTGCTGACCGAGCTGGCGGAGGTCGACACCGCCGGCTTCGCCCGCTACCTCGACCGGCCCGGCCAGCACTGGGGCGGCCACCGCCGCCGGCACGTGCTCCTCGACGAGGTCATCCCGCGGCTGCTGCCCCGGAACCAGGACGCCGCGCTGCGGGCCGTCACCGAGCTCGCCTCCCTGCCCACCGTGGTGCCGACCCTCGTGCACGGGGACCTCATGGGGCACAACATGCTGTGGGACGGGGACGAGCTCACGGGCATCATCGACTGGGACCACGCCTGCCTCTCCGACCCCGCGCACGACGCCGCGTCCCTCGGCCTGTGGTACGGCTGGGACACCCTGCGCTCCGCCGTCTCGGAGAGCGTCTACGAGCGGGCCCGGCTGCACGCGCGCACCTTTCCCCTGCAGGCCGTCGCGTACGCGCTGCACCACGACCTCGACACGGCCCAGGTCAACCAGTCCATCGCCCGGGCCGACGACTGGATCGAGGTCAACCTGCGCGGCGCCCATGCCTGAGCGCGCACAGTAGGCTGTTCCGGTGCCGTTCCCCGCGTCCCCCGCCCCGACCGCTGTCCCGACCGCCGTCCGGACCCGTCCGGACCCGTCGTCCCTCGCGTTCACCGCCATCGACTTCGAGACCGCCAACCGCTTCCTCGGCTCCCCGTGCGCCGTAGGACTCGTGCGGGTCCGCGGCGGCAGGGTGGTGGAGGAGCGTTCCGCGTACATGCGCCCCCCGCGGACCCGGGGGACCTTCGACCCCGGGAACACGCGCATCCACGGGATCACCGAGGGCACGGTCGCGGACCACCCGGTCTTCGAGGAGCTCTGGCCGCGGATCGAGGAGTGGATCCTCGCGGAGAACCCCGACGAGCTCGTGGTGGCGCACAACGCGGCCTTCGACATGGGCGTCATCCGAGCGGCGTGCGCCGAGACGAACACCCCGCACGCCCCGCTGGCGTACGCGTGCAGCCTCGCACTGGCGCGGCGCGGCTACGACCTGCCGTCCTACGCGCTGCCGCGTGCCGCCGAGGCCGCAGGGGTGCCGCTGCGCAACCACCACGACGCCCTCGAGGACGCCCGGGCGTGCGCTGGGATCGTGGTGGACCTGGTCCGCCGCTCCGGGGCGGGCACCGTGGAGCAGCTCCTCGCCGGGGCCGGACTGGGCGTCAGGCGGCTGACGGCGCCCCCACTTCCCTGAGCCAGCGGTCGGCCGTCCCCGCCACCGCGTCCCGGGCGTCCAGCCGGGCCGTCCACTCCGGCGGCAGGGCGGCCGTCCCGAGGGCCGCGCCCGTGACGGCACCCGCGACCGCCCCCGCCGCGGCGCCGTCGCGGCCGGTCGCCAGGGCCACCGCGCGGCGGAACACGGTCTGCGGGTCCCGGCCGTGCGGGTCCCCGGCCTCGGCGGCCAGGGCGGCGCAGAGCCCGATCGCGAGGGCCTCCGGGGCCGACCGGCCGGCGCCGAGCAGCCGGGTGAGGTCCTCCGGGTCGAGGGTCTCCTGCTCGGCGGCGCGCACGGCGTCGCCGAGCCGCTCGAGGGTCTCGGCCACCGGGCGGGTGAGGTTCCCCGCGGTCTCGCGCGCGGCGGCCACGGCCGCGGCCACCGGGCGCTCCACGCCCTCTCGGCGGGCCCGCACGGCGGCGTGGACGACGAAGCCCTGCACGGCCGCCGCGGTCTGCGCCTCCGGGTGGCCGTGGGTCACGGCCGCCCCGTTGATGGCCAGCGGCGCCAGCGTCCGCCAGCCCACGTGCGGGAGCAGCCCGTACGGCACCGAGCGCGGCACCGTGCCGCAGCCTTTCGCCTCCGGCAGCAGCGGGCGCTCGACCTCGCCCATCCGGCCGGTCCGCAGGGCCTCCAGCGCCGTGTCGTCGGGCTCGCGCGCAGTGTGCAGGGCCTCCTGCTCGTCGATCGGGCGGGGCAGGGGACGCGGTGCCTCGGCCGGGTGGGGTCCGCCCCGGGCGCGCAGCCAGCGCAGGTAGGCCAGCCACAGACAGGCGGTCTCGTCGGCCGCGTGGCCCTGGTTGGCCCACTCGACGACCTCCTGCAGGGCGTCCAGGGTATAGAGCGTCAGCTGGGTGCTGCCGGAGATCCGCAGCACCGTGGTGGCGTCGCCGGTCTCCCGGCGGCCGCTCGGGGACTCGGCTCCGTGCGACGGGGCGGGAGGGCGGCGCCCGTCGGAGCGGGCGAGGGAGCCGAGAGCATCCCCGAGGGCTCCGCCCAGCAGGGCCGCGCGCACGGAGTCGGCGTACTCGGGCCAGCCCGGGTCGAGGCCGGTGTCGGGGAGGAGCAGGGGAGCGGGCATGCGGTCAGTGTAGTCGGGGCCCGGCGGCGCCCGGCGCGGCAGCGGCCGCCCTCCCGGGGACTGTGGTTGCATGGCACGGGCGCCCGGCGCCCCCTCCGCCACGGCACCCCACCGTGTCGCCCCGATCCCCGAGGAGAGCTCCATGAGTCAGCACGTTCCCGGCACCGCCGAGGGCACCGACGTGGGCATCGGCGCCCACGGCGTCGACCACCGGGACACCCCTGCCGTCCCCGGCGCGGAGGGTCTCGCGGCGCCGGTGCCCGTCGCCGCGCGCAAGGACTCCGTGCCCGCCGGTGCGCCGGAGGGCGCGTCCGCCCCCGCACGCTGGGCCGCCGAGTTCGCCGGCACCGCGCTGCTGGTCTTCGCCGGTCTGGGCACGGGCATGTTCGCGACCGAGGTCATCGACTCCGCCCTGGGCTTCGGCCTCGGCCTGCTCGCGGCGATGGTCGCCTTCGGGCACGTCTCGGGAGGGCACTTCAACCCCGCCGTGACGCTCGCCGCGGTCGTGGCCGGGCGCACCCCCGCGCGGGACGGGGCGGGCTACGTGCTGGCCCAGGTCCTCGGCGCGCTGGCCGCCGCGGGCGTGCTGCGGGCCGTGCTCGTCACGCTGCTGGACTCCTCGACCACCGCCCAGGTCCTCGGCGCGGTCTCCAACGGTTTCGGCGAGAACTCCACGTCCCAGGCCGGGTGGACCACCGTGCTCCTGGTCGAGTTCGTGGCGACCGCCCTGTTCGCCCTCGTGGTGCTGGGCTCGACCGCACCGCGGGCCAACGCGGTGCTCGCGCCCGTGGCCATCGGGGCGGCCTTCGTGTTCCTGCTCACGATCACCGCCCCGTTCGACGGCGGATCGCTGAACCCGGCCCGCTCCACGGGCGCCGCCGTGGTCGCGGGGACGTCCCACCTGCCCCAGCTGTGGCTGTTCTGGGCGGCCCCGCTGCTGGGCGGGCTCGTCGCCGGTCTGGTCCACCGCTCGGCGGACCTCCTCCGTCCGCGCCGCAGCGCCGGGGCGGGGTCCGCGCCCGGGAGGACGACGGCCTCGACCGACCCGGCGGCCCCGGAGGACCCGACCGCCCGGGAGGAGTGAGGCCGCGGCCCTGCCCGGGCGGGCGACGACTTCCGTCGCCGCCCGCAGGGCGGGGCTAGGCTGTTCCTGCCCGTCCGCCGTCGGAAGGAAGCGGAGAACCCTCGTGACCAGCACGCGCGCCGCCCAGCCCCTCGGGGGCTTCGGCACGGCCGGCCGCTCGCCCCTCGCCGACTCCCGCGAGCTCGCCGCGGTCAGCGGGGCACTGTACCCCGTGCTCACCCTGCTGGTGCGGCTGCCGCAGACGATGGTGCCGCTCGGTGTGCTGACCACGGTTGCGCTGATCTCGGGGTCGCCGGCCCTGGGCACCCTGTGCGCGGCCGCCGTGACCCTCGGCTCGGCCCTGTGCGGGCTGGCCATGGGCGCCGCCGCGTCGTGGCGCCGCCGGCAGCTCGGCCTCGTGCTGCTCACCCTCGTCAATCCGCCGGCCGTGTGGTGGCTCGTGCGCATGCTGCCGGACCTCTCCGCCGACGCGGACGCCGAGCCCGCGCAACTGGTGCTCCCGTGCCTGCTCGCCGGCCTCGTGCTCCCGCAGATGGGCGTCGCGTGCCGCCTGCGCTGGTGGTCGCTGCTGGGCCGGGACGCGCGCGAGGACCTGTTCGACACCGCGCTGCGCCACGAGAGCGTGATGGACTCCCTGGCCACCGTCCTGGCGGCCGCGGTGACCGGCCTCGTCGCGGTGACCCTGGGACCCGTCTCCGTGCTGGTGCTCGCAGCGACCCTCACGCTGGTGGGCACCACCGTGTTCCTGCTGCACTCCTCGGCGCGCGCGCCGGCCGGGCCCGTCCACGTCCTGCCGCGCGTCCCGCCCGCGCCGTCACGGGCGGGTCGGCGGAGGCGGCGCCGGACGCGTCAGCTCCGGCTGCTCCCCGTGGTGGGCATGGCCGCCCTGGGCTCCTTCGTGGGAGCGACCCTCGGAGCGGTCGTCGTCTTCACGACCGCCGTGGACACGGTCGTCTCGGTCAGCTGGCTGTACGCGGTCTCCGGCCTCACCTCGGCGCTGGCGGCGGTGGCCGCGTCGACCCGCACCGAGGCGATGCGGCTGTGGAACCGCTGGGTGGCGGCGGCCGCCGGGGCCGTCCTCGCCGCCATGCTGCTGACGATCCCCGACGACTCCGTGGGGATGGTGGTCGTGCTGGCACTGGCCGGGCTGACCACGGGGCCGTGCCTGGTGGCGGTCTACGAGATCGCCCGTCTCGTGGCCCCGAGCTCCCGCGTCACGGCCCTGACCACGCTGATGACCGCGGCCATGAGCCTGGGACTGACCGTGGGCCTGGCCCTGTCCGGGTGGTCGGGGGAGACCTGGGGCTACCGGACCGCGGCGCTCGTGCCGGTGGTCTCTGCGGCGGTGCTGCTCGCCACCGCCCTGGGCTTCGTCCACCGCTGGCGGCGCACCGTTCCCGCGGATCTCTGAGGATCCGGGCCCGCCGGGCCCGGAGTCCCGGGCCCGGCGGAGCGCAGCTCAGTGGCCCCGGTCGATCCACTCCTGCAGGTGCGGGGCCTCGGTCCCGATCGTGGTCGGGTCCCCGTGGCCGGTGAGCACCTCCGCTGAGCCCGGCAGGGTGAGCAGCCGGTCGCGGATGGAGTCGACGATCGTGGGGAAGTCCGAGTAGGACCGGCCGGTGGCGCCGGGGCCGCCCTGGAAGAGGGTGTCGCCGGAGAACAGCACTCCGCCCTCGCCCAGCTCCGGGGCCCAGAAGCACACCGAGCCGGGGGAGTGGCCCGGGGTGTGCAGCGCGGTCAGCGTCGTCCCGGCCACGGTGAACCCGTCCCCGTCGGCGATCCGGGCGTCGAAGGGCGTGGCGGGGTAGACCTGCTCCCACAGCACCGTGTCGTCCGGGTGCAGGTGGATCTCGGCACCCACCTGTCCGGACACCTCCTTGACCGACCTGATGTGGTCGTCGTGGGCGTGGGTCAGCAGGATCGCGCGCACGGTCCGCCCGGCCACGGCCTCCACCACGGCCTGCGGGTCGTGCGCCGGGTCGATCACGACGCACTCGTCGTCGTCGCCGACGATCCACACGTTGTTGTCCACCGGCCACGTCCCGCCGTCGAGGGAGAACGTCCCCGAGGTCACCAGCCGGTCGATGCGGACCCGGCCGCTGCCGCCGGTGCGGCGGGAGGGGACGGCGCCGTGATCGGCGGGA
The DNA here is from genome assembly GCF_044462225.1 of Kocuria kalidii. Taxonomy (NCBI): domain Bacteria; kingdom Bacillati; phylum Actinomycetota; class Actinomycetes; order Micrococcales; family Micrococcaceae; genus Kocuria; species Kocuria kalidii. The sequence goes on from NZ_JBISWJ010000092.1 coordinate 21,693, forward strand.
TGGGCCCGCTCCCGGTCCGGGAGGGCGTCGCCGTCGTGACCGTCGACGGGGCTCATCGGTCGATCTCCACGACGGAGCGCAGCACGGTGCCGGCCTTCATCTTGGCGAAGGCCTCCTCGACGTCGCCCAGACCGATGCGCTCGCTCACGAACCCGT
>NZ_JBISWJ010000093.1:0-27529 GCF_044462225.1 Kocuria kalidii
ATGGCCGAGCAGAAGCTGCGGATCGTGATCGGCGGCGACGACGCCGGATTCGACTACAAGGAGGCCCTGCGCCGGGATCTGGAGGCCGACGACCGCGTGGAGAGCGTGGTGGACGTCGGGGTCTCGGAGACGGAGAACACGGACTACCCGCACGTGGCCGTCGACGCCGCCCGGAAGGTCGCCGCCGGTGAGGCCGACCGTGCGCTGCTGATCTGCGGCACGGGCCTGGGCGTGGCGATCTCGGCGAACAAGGTGCCCGGGATCCGGGCCGTGACCGCCCACGACTCCTACTCGGTGGAGCGCTCGGTGCTCTCCAACAACGCCCAGGTGCTGTGCATGGGTCAGCGGGTCGTCGGCCTGGAGCTGGCCCGGCGCCTGGCCAAGGAGTGGCTGGGCTACACCTTCGACACCACCAGCGCCTCCGCGGCCAAGGTCGAGGCCATCACCGACTACGAGAACAGCTGACCGTCCCGCGGCGGACCTGTTAAGAATTTCACAACCCCGGGGATAAACGAGAGCAATAGCAGCACAATAGGTATCTGCGAACGTTGCCTGACTATGCGATACCGGCGGCGGCGGAATCCCGCCGTGATCCAGCAACAGGATGGTGCTTTGGCGCAACTGGCTATAGGCGGTGGAGCAAGCCTCAGAGCGATAGCTCTTCGCCCGATTACCTAACATAAGGTCGGTAAAGGCTCCCGCGCGAGTGTTCCTGGTAGGTCGTTCTTCCACTGCGAGTCGTTCTGGGGCTCATCATGGAAGGTTTTCTCCGTCGTGGATTTCGGGCACATGGTGGCCTGCATCGTTGACGCGACCGAGTTGTGAGACCAGGTCTTACCGGAGCGAGGTCGAGAGCGTCGATCACAGCCTCCGGGCCCTAGAAACGGGCAACTCCAAGAACCAGTCTGAGGGGTATTCGGAGCGGCCCTTTCGGGCCTCGACGTGCCGTTCACCGGGTCGAGAGAGAGGATGGGTATCACCAGCTCACGTTCTGTCCCACCCCACCACGGAAGAAGAAACCATGGCCGGCACCGACACCGCTGTCACCACCACCACTGCATACCTCGCCCAGGCGGGACGGGAACTCGACGACACCGACGCGTTCATCGCGCGCACCATCACAATCCCGGACCTGCGCCCCCACGACCTCCTGGTCCGGGTCCACGCGGTGTCCGTCAACCCCGTGGACATCAAGTCCCGCAACTCGATGCCCAGCGGCACCCGACAGCTGGGCTGGGACGCCTCCGGCGTCGTCGAAGCGGTAGGGCCCGCGGTGACCCGCTTCACCGTCGGGGACGAGGTCTGGTACGCCGGTGACATCACCCGCCCCGGCACGAACGCCGAACTGCACGCCGTCGATGAACGCATCGTGGGTCACAAGCCCACCACACTCGACCACCCGGCTGCAGCAGCTCTTCCACTGACCGCGATCACTGCCTGGGAGAGCCTGTTCGACCGTTTTCGTCTCACGCCCGACAGCACCGGAACCCTCCTCGTGGTCGGAGCCCCTGGCGGCGTCGGCTCGATCCTCATCCAGCTCGCGAAGAAACTCACCGGACTGACCGTCATCGCCACTGCTGCACGCCCCGAGAGCAGCGACTGGGTCCGTTCCCTCGGGGCCGATCACGTCGTCGATCACCGCAGTCTCGCCCAAGGGGTACAGAATCTGGCGCCTGACGGTGTCGATCTCGTCTTCACCGCGCACTCGACAGGGAACATCCAGACCTTCGCGGACATCGCCAAGCCGTTCGCCCAGATCACCGCGATCGACGACCCCCAAGACCTCGACCTGTTGCCCCTGAAGGCCAAGTCCATCACCTGGCACTGGGAACTCATGTTCACCCGAGCGATGTTCACCACCGAGGACATGATCGAGCAGGGCAACCTCCTCGACGAGGTCGCCCGACTGGTCGACAGCGGCACCGTGCGCAGCACCGTGACCACCGTGATACCGGGGCTGAACGCCGAAGGACTCCGCGCAGCCCACGAGCTGGTCGCGGCCGGAACCGCCATCGGGAAGATCGTCGTCAGCTGACCCTGGGTTCTTGCGGTGGTTGCAACGCTGAGCGGTGGGGACGGTGCTGTGGGTGGGCACGCGCTACGGCAGACGAGGCGGCGCTGGCGAGGGGACCGAACACCCATGCCAGCGAGAATCGCAACGCGGAGGTCGCCGCGCGTTTTGGACTTCAGATCGCGGCGTGAATCAACGAGAAGGAGAAATCAGACAGAACCACCCCGGATCGGTGATCTTCGCCACCGGGTTCGGGGCACGTATCTCCATCGTCTCGACCCTGTCGGAGCGGTCGCGGTAGCGCCCATGGAGCTCCTCGCGTACCACCACACGCGCAACCGCGACGACCACCTGTCGTGCGGCACGTAGCAGCCAGGTTCAGCGGCGACTACAGGTGCACAGCGAGATCTCCACGGAAACAGACGATCTCCGCCTGCGGAACGAACATGCGCGCGAACGCTTTCGCGGATGGCGACGGGTCGGAGCAGGTGGCAAGGTGCACCTCCCACTCCGGCGCGTCGGAGAGTGGCGTGTGCACGAGGTGCTGGGCTGCCTGTTTCGCGGCGATCGACTCGGGCACCACCGCGATCCCGAAGCCGCGTGTGACGAGGTCTACGAGCATGTGCACGTCGTTGGCCTCGACGATCGTGCGACGTGTCACACCGGCGGTGGTGAGCGCTGTGTCGAGTACGCGCCTGGCCTCCCAGGTGTCACCGAAGTCGACGGTGCGGACATCCTGCAGATCCGCGAGTGACGTGTACGGCACGTCGTCGTGTGAGAGTGCGACGAACGGCTCTCGGCGCAGCAGCAAGCTGTTGTTCACGGGAACGGATCCGGCCGGTGCGGCGATGAGAGCGACGTCGAGGCGCCCTTCGTCGAGCATCGGCGCGAGGCGTGAACTCACGTCCTGGACGAATTCGAGGTCGGCAGTGGGGTGCTCGCTTGCGAACGATGTCAGGAGGTCGACGATGTCGACGGCACCGCCGAGGCACTGCTCGGCACCGATGCGCAGTTCAGCGCGCCCGGGCTCGTCGCCGAGGACGGCGCGCTGAGCGTCGCGCACCTGTTCGAGGATCCGCTCGGCCCGCGGCCGGAACCCCGCCCCCGGACTCGTCAGGGACGCGCCGTGGCGGCCGCGCGTGAACAGCTGAGTCCCAAGCTCGCGCTCGAGCGAGCGGATCGACGCCGACAGCCCGGGCTGTGAGACGAACGAGCGCTCGGCCGCACGCGTGAAGGTGCCTTCCTCGGCGACGGCGATGAAGAACTCCAGCTGACGAACATCCATACCCGAAACGTTAGTCGGGTTGGATCAGTACGGCTGAGTCTCCAGCTCGGTGGCGAACACCCGCAGCTGGCTGCGCTGGGAGTGCATCTGCCACAGCTTCTCCGCGAGCACCTGCGGATCCTTCTGTTCGTCGCCCGGGATGATCGCGCCGGGGATGATGAGCTGGCCGACGTAGATCGGCTCGTCCTTCAGCGCCTGGTCCAGCATTTCCACGTATGCGGTCTCGCCGGCGAACCCGATCGAGGTGCCCGCGAAGTGCTGCACCGGCTGCACGGCGCTTCCTCCGTTGACGAAGAGAAGGGAGCCCTTCTTCAGCACGCGCATGCCCTGCAGCACCTGGTGCACGGCGGCGACGGGGCCGTAGACCGAGAACTCGACGGCGGCCCTGATGTCCCCGACCGTCGATTCCAGGAGCGGTCGCAGGAACTCCTTCTGCGGCAGCGGGTTGTACGACAGCACCTCGATGAGGCCGAGATCCTGCGTCGCCTGGTCGAGGGCCGTGACGAGGCTGTCGGTGTCGCGCACGTTCGCCGCGTAGCCCTTCGCGGTGAAGCCGTCAGCGACCAGGTCAGAGGCCAGCTGGTCGACCCGGTCCTGGTTCCGGGCGATGAGGGCCAGGCTGTAGCCTTCCCTGCCGAAGCGCCGAGCGAGGGTCTCGCCGAGGTTGCGTCCTGCTCCGATGATCGCGAAAGTCGTCATGGCGAACATGCTAGGTGGGATGCCCCTCGCCGGCGGTCAGCCGTTCGATAGTGATCTTCTATGGAACCAGCGAAATAGGCCGCTGGTTCAGGACGGTTGTGGTGTGTGGCTGCGGGTTTCCGGGGCCGACCGCAGATGAAGGAGAACTTCTATGACTTCCGTCCCTGAGATCCGGATCTCCGATGGTGTCAGCATCCCGCAGCTGGGCTTCGGCGTGTACCAGGTTCCGCCGGAGACGACCGAGGCGGCCGTGACGATGGCCCTCGAGGTCGGATACCGCCACATCGACACCGCGCAGATGTACGGCAACGAGCAGGGCGTCGGCGACGCGCTCAGGGCCACAGGTCTGAGCCGTGATGAGTTGTTCGTCACGAGCAAGCTCAACAACAGTTTCCACCGTCGTGATGACGCGCTGCGCGAGGCTGAGAAGAGCGTCGAGCGGCTCGGCGGCCCGATGGACCTGTTCCTCATCCACTGGCCGCTGCCCATGATCGACGTCGACTACCTCGAGACGTGGAAGGCCATGATCGAGATCCGCGACGCCGGCCTGACCCGCGCGATCGGCGTCTCGAACTTCCAGGTGTCCCACCTTGAGCGCATCATCGCCGAGACCGGTGTCAAGCCCGCCGTGAACCAGATCGAGGTGCACCCGTACCTGACCAACGAGACGGTGCGCGTTTACAACGCGGAGCAGGGCATCGCGACCGAGGCCTGGTCGCCCATCGCTCAGGGAGCGGTGCTCAACGATCCCGAGATCGTCGCTATCGCCGAGCGCCTCGGCAAGACGACCGCGCAGGTCACGTTGCGCTGGCACATCCAGCGCAACGACATCGTGTTCCCCAAGTCCGTCACCCGCACGCGTGTCGAGGAGAACTTCCAGCTCTTCGACTTCGAGCTGACCGAGGCAGACATCCAGGCCATCACGGCGCTGAACAAGGATCACCGCACGGGCCCGGACCCCGACACGTTCGACTACGTCCCCGCGTAACCGGCGCGCCCGCGCCGCGTCCAACGGTTCGGGGCCGTCCGAGAGGGGACTGCCGCACCATCAGGTGTCATCTGACCTGGGCTGCTCCAGGGGCGGCTCACAGGAGAACGGCAGGTCCCTGAGCTCACGACCAGCACGGGCATTGCAGGCACTCCGCTTTACACATGGCCCGGCTGCCGGTCACGACCGATGAGGGTGACGTTGCCGTATGGGTTGGTTCTCACCGTGTTTGCCGGGGAGTGGGCCACGGGGTTTTGCGGGTTCAGATGAAGAGGGCGCGGTTGAGGCGCACACCGTAGTCGGCGTCGGGGTTGGTGGTGGCGTCCCCGACCCGTTCCTGGATGGCTGCGACGGCCAGGTCGCGTCGCGTCGGCGATCGCCTCGCGTCCGCTGCAGCCCACTGCTCCGGCATCTCTTCGAGGGTGAGGTCGGTGCAGTAGCACGGGGCGCCCGGCTGCTGGCGCCACGACTGCGCCAACGGGCCCGCGTCGAAGGCGTCGAAGGCGGTGTCCTCGACGAGGGCCATGCCCACGGCCCGGTGGTGGTCGTCATCGGCTGCCACGGGGATGGCGATGCGGTCCGGGCTGCCTGCTGGCTTGTCCTTGGACGCGAAGGAATGGGAGCCGATGGCGTTCCACGCCTTGACCACCGGTCGTCCCAGCTGTTCGGCCACCCACAGGCTCTCGACCTGGCCGGCCTCGATGGCCTCGATTCTGCCGTCGCGCTGCGGATAGTAGTTCGAGGTGTCGATGACCACGGTGCCGGACGGCACACCGGTGAGCAGCGGCGCGATCTGCGGAAGGCGGTGCAGGGGGATGGAGAGGATCACGACGTCGACATCGATCACCGCCTCGGCCGCCAGGACCGCGCGTCCGCCTGAGGCCAACACGTCGGGCCCGATCGTTTCGGGCCCGCGCGAGTTGGCGACCCTCACATCGTGTCCGGCTGCGCTCAACCGCTGGGTCAGGGTGGTGCCGATGTGTCCGGTGCCCAAGATGCCGATCTTCATGGTCTGTCTCCTTGCTGCAGGTGGATGCCCCGATGGAGGCGAGGTGCTGTGGGTCAGGCCGTTGCCGCCGGGGCAGTGCCTGCGGGTTCTGCGGGGGTGTGCGGGTCGACCGGCCGGGGCCGGCGCACGAGCAGGGTGGCGAGGGCAGAGGCGGAGGCGATGACGGCCGCGGCGGTGAAGGCGGCTTGTGCGGCGGCGACGGCCTGGGCCGCATCCAAGGGACCGGTGCCGTGTGCGGCGGATCCGAGGGTGTAGGCGGAGACGAGCACGGCGGTGCCCGCTGCGCCACCGAGCTGCTGGATGGTGCCGAAGGCCGCGCTGCCGTGGGGGTAGAGATGGGCAGGCAGCGCCGACAGCGCGGCCGTGGTGAGCGGGCTCCACATCAGGGCCTGCCCGATGATCATGGTGATGTAGGCGATGAGCAGGGTCGAGACGGCCGTGCTGGAGTCGAGCCGGCTAAGGAACCAGAGGGAGGCGGCCACGATGAGTGCTCCGGGGATCGCCAGGGGGCGGGGGCCGAGGCGGTCGTAGAGCCGTCCGCCGATGGCCGAGACGACGGCGATCGTGATGCCACCGGGCACGAGGAAGAGCCCGATCTGCAAGGTGCCCAACCCGCTGACACTGCTCAGCAGCAGCGGAAAGACGACTCCCGTGCCGAAGGCCGTCATGGTCAGGGCCAGCATCACCAGCAGCGGCACCGTGAACGCCTTCACGGCGAAGATCCGCACGTCCAGCAGCGCGTCGTCGGTGCGCTGGAGCGCCCGCTGCCGCAGGACGAACGCGGCAACACCGAGGACGCCCACGAGGATCGGCAGATAGGGGGAGACGGGCGTGTGGCCCGAGGTGGACTCCCCGATGGTGGCCAGCCCGTAGACCAGAGCGCCGAACCCCACCGCCGAGAGAGCGAGGGAGAGGACGTCGAGGGTGACCGGTTCCGGTGTAGTGATGTTGCGCAGCTTCACCGCACCCAGCACCAGCCCGGCCAGGGCGACCGGCAGCATCAGGATGAACAGCCACCGCCAGCTCAGCTGTGACAGCACCAGGCCCGAGACCGCCGGACCCAGCGCCGGTGCGGCGGAGGAGACGATCACGACCAGCGCCATCATCCGGCCCTGTCTGGCCGCCGGGACCAAGCGCATGGTCGTGGCCATCAACAACGGCAGGAAGACGGCGGTGCCGATGGCCTGGATGATCCGGCCGGTGAACAGGACCCCGAAGCCGGGTGCGATGGCAGCGAGCACCGTCCCCAGAGCAAACAGGGACATCGCGGTCAGGAAGACTGTGCGCAGGTGGAACTTGCGCATCACGAAGCCGGTAGCCGGGATCAGGACGGCCAGTGTGAGCAGGTAGCCGGTGGTCATCCACTGCCCGGTGGTTGCGGTGATCGCCAGCTCCTCGATGAGAGTGGGCAGTGCGACCCCCAGCAGCATCTCGTTCAGCAGCACGATGAAGGTCGAGGCCATCAGCAGCCCCAGAACCAAGCCGTCACCGGGGGCGAGCTTGTCGCGCGCACCCACGACCTGGGAAGTGCCCAGCATGTGGGGGCCGGTATCGGGCTGTAGGTCGATCGATGCCTGGCGGGTAGTCATCGGGGGATCTCTTTCCTGATGCGGTGGGCTCAGCCTCGCGGAGGGCTCCGGGCAGAGCGGGTCCTGTGGTCGACGGCGAGGGAGGGGCGTACCCTCAAACGGAGGGCGCCTCCACATCAGTAAACCGGAGAGTGTCTCCCTTTGACAAATGACTGCTTCTCTCCCCGCTTGTGATCGTGGCCACGTCTCGGGTGGCGGCTGGCGACTGGAGTCTGTGGGCCGATTGCGCAGCAGGGGTGGTGCTGGTGTGCGGGCCGTGCCCGGAGCGCGCGCCGCGGATCCCAGGCCGAGTCTCCGACGGTGGTGCAGTGCGGTAGCTGGAACTGGGTGGGTTCGGCCGGTGGCCGGTGGCGCGGATCCCGTCGAGCGGGACGCGTCGAGTCTTGATGAGGAGGATGCCCTCGCTTGCCCTCGAGGAGCATGCGGAGATAGTCTCCACTTAGTCGAGGAGAGGAACCGGACCATGACCGAGGCAGAGACCGGCACGCGCCGGCCGCGCACCGACGCCCGGCGCAACCGCACACGCATCCTCGAAGTGGCCGAGGAGTTCTTCGCCGAGGCCGGCATCACCGGGTCCCTGGATGCCCTGGCCAAGCGGGCCGGTGTCGGGGCCGGGACCCTCTACCGGCACTTCCCCAACCGCGACGCCCTGCTGGCCGCCCTGCTGCAGGCCCGCAACGAGGAGCTGGAGGCCCAGCGCGAGGCCCTCCGGCAGGAGACCGACTCGGCGGTGGCCCTGGAGCACTGGCTGGACGCGCTGGGGGAGTGGGTGACCGCCTTCGACGGACTGCCCGATCCCCTGCGGGCGGCACTGTCCCAGGAATCCTCCCCGCTGGCGATCACCTGCCAGGGCTTCATCACGACCACCGAGGAGTTCCTCGGTGCGGCCCAACGCGAGGGCACCGCCCGGCCGTGGGTGCGTGGGCAGGACCTGTTCCTGGCCGCCCTGGCCACCGCCTGGGTGCGCGGGGCCGCCATGGCCGACGAGGCCTCGGCGCAAGCTGTGCGCGAGATGATCCGCTCCGGGTGGGCCACACCCCGACCCGAAGACACCCCGGCGACCTGACCAGCACCGGCAGTCACGGCGACGTCGACGCAGTCCAGCGCTGAGCGCGGTGCTCGCTAGGACGAAGCGGCAACGCCCGCGGAGTCCGTGAGGGTGCCCAGGCCTCGGCCCGCCGGCACGTCGGGAAGCGCCACTACGGGACCTGCGCCCGAGCGGACGTCACCACCCCACCCCGTCCCACCTATCCCAGAAAGAGGACTTGTTATGCCCACCCTTGGCATCATCGGCAGCGGCAACATCGGCGCGGCCATCGCGCGCCTGGCAGTGGCGGCCGGCACCCCGGTCGTCATCGCCAACTCCCGCGGCCCCGAAACCCTTACCGATCTCGTCGTCGAGCTGGGCCCGCTGGCCACCGCCGGTACCGTCGAGCAGGCGGCCGCCGCCGGGGAACTCGTGGTGCTGTCCGTGCCGCTGACCGCGACCACCGCCCTCCCCGCGGCACTGCTGGAGGGCAAGACCGTGGTCGACACCAGCAACTACTACCCGTTCCGCGACGGACGCATCCCCGTCCTCGACGCGGAGGAACTCACCACTGGCGAGCTCGTCCAGCGCCACTTCACCGGAGCCCGGCTGGTCAAGGCGTTCAGCAACATCCTCGCCCACCACATCCCCGCCCTCGCCCGCCCCGCCGGGTCCCACGACCGCACCGCCCTGCCCATCGCTGGCAACGACGCCGCGGCGAAGACCCAGGTGACGGCGCTGATCGACCGGCTCGGCTTCGACACCCTCGACGCCGGCGCCCTGACCGAGAGCTGGCGGTTCGAGCCCGAGGCCGCTGCCTACACCCGCCTCTACCTCGCCGATCCCGCCACCCCCGATGAGCGCCTGCTCGAGGCCCCGGCCGCCCCCGTCACCGCCTCCCGACTGGCCTCCGCCCTCGAGGGGGCCCGGCGGGTGCGGGTGGCCGAGCGCACCTTCTGACCCGGCTCCGGCGGCACACCCGCTAGCCGGTAACGACGGTGGTGGCCGCCCGGCTCGCCCCTGGGTCGGACGTGCGCCGCAGTGATGCCCAACCCGGACGATCATGCACCGGGTGGTGGCAGAGGCCCCGTCCGCAGCCCGGCGTCGTTCCTCCGAACCGCCCCGATCGAGGACGAGGAGTCCGCATGGCCCGGGGTGGGGGTGGGGTGTGGTTGTGGAGTCGCCTCGGTGGTGACGACAAGGTGCCACCCCGCACACCGGTCCGCGGGGTCGGCAACAAGGCGCCCAGCCCATGGGTCGGGGACCGGCGCCGGACCACCGCCTGGATATCGGCACGGTGGCGCATCACCTCCCCCTCTGCGGTGTGTGCGCCCGCGGCTGACTGACGCTCATCTACCTTTCCGGATCGGGGTGTTCCGCCCCGTTGACAATATGGAGACTGTCTCCGTATCTTTGGGACAGATAGACGGAGAGGCACTCCGTTTAAGTTCCCTCTCACTGGAGACTTCTCGATGACCAGCCCGCAGATGATCCTCGGCATGCAGCTCGGCAACGGATACGGCTCCCAGCCTGCCGCCTGGCGGGCACCTGGGGTGGACCCGTCCAACTACACCGACTTCGACGCCCAGGTCCGCTACGCCCAGGCGGCCGAACGCGGGAAGTTCGCGTTCCTGTTCCTGCCCGACTTCCTGGCCCTGAGCGGGAACCTGGAGCACGAGGCGCCCCAGCTCACCCTCGAGCCCATGATGACGCTGGCGGCGATCGCCCGGGGCACCCGGCGCATCGGGCTGGTGGCCACCGGGTCGACGACCTTCAACGAGCCCTACAACCTCGCCCGGCAGTTCAAGGCCTTGGACGTGATGAGCCACGGCCGGGCCGGCTGGAATGCGGTGACCACCAGCGATCCCAGCTCCGCTGCCAACTTCGGCCGCCAGATCGCCGCCCGCCCGCAGCGCTACCAGCGCGCCCACGAGACCATCCAGATCACCCAGGCCCTGTGGGGCAGCTGGCAGCGCGACGCCTGGCTCCAGGACACGACCACCGGACGGTTCGCCGACCCGGGCAAGATCCAGGCGATCAACCTGGGTGGGGAGCACGTCGCCTCCCAGGGGCCGTTGCCCATTCCGCCCTCGGAGCAGGGGCAGCCGGTGATCTTCTCCGCCGGCGGTGGGGAGAACGGACTCGAGATAGCCGGCCGGTACGCCAGCGCGGTCATCGGTGCGGTGTTCACCTTCGAGGACGCCCGGGCCCAGCGTGAGGCGGTCCGCGACGCGGCGCGCCGGGCCGGACGAAACCCTGATGAGGTGAAGTTCTTCGCCGGGGTGATGCCGGCCATCGGCCCCACCAAGCGCGCCGCCCTGGACCGCCGCGTGGCCCTGGGCGAGCACACGTTCCCGGCCCGGGCCCCGTACCTGGGGTCCATGCTGGGACTGGAGCTGGAGGCCGGTCAGCTGGACCAGCCGCTGAGCCCAGCCCAGCTGGCGGCCGCCCGGCCCAGCCCCTTCGATCCCCGCTCTCCAAGGGCCCTGGAGGTCGCCCGGGAAGGGTGGACCATCCGCGAGGTCCTCGCCCACGGGGTCATCGACTACCACCCCACCCCCGTGGGCCCTGCCTCGGTGACCGCCGATCACCTGCAGGAATGGTTCGAGGCCGGAGCGGCCGACGGCTTCTGGATCTCCATCGACGTCTACGAGGACGGGATCGACACCTTCGTCGACGAGGTCGTCCCCCTCTTGCAGGAGCGCGGACTCTTCCACCACGACTACGAGGGCACCACCCTGCGCGAGAACCTCGGCGCCCACGCCCAGTACGGGCTGGACCCCCGGCTCACGCACCCGGCCCGATGACCGCGGCCATGCCAACAGCGGCCGATCGGCAGGACATGGACCCCCGGGCCTTCCGCGATGCCCTCGGGCTCTATGCCTCCGGCATCACGATCATCACCGGCCATGATGAGCAGGGCCCGATCGGGTTCACCTGCCAGTCCTTCTACAGCGTCTCCACCGACCCGCCACTGGTCTCCTTCAGCGTCATGAAGACCTCCACCACCTACCCCCGGATCCGGCAGACCGGGACGTTCGCGGTCAACATCCTCGCCCACCACCAGCAGGGGGTCTCGGACCAGTTCGCCCGCAAGGGCACCGACAAGTGGGCTGGCATCCGCTGGAGCCCGACCCTGGCGGGGAACCCTGTCCTCGAGGACACCCTCATGTGGCTCGCCTGCGAGATCTGGGCCGAGCATGACGCCGGTGACCACGTCATCGTCCTGGGCAGAGTCACCGAGATGCGCCCGACGGACGGGCACGCTCTCGAACCCCTGTTGTATTTTCAGGGACGGTACCGCAGCCTGGGCCCGGATGAGACGCCCTGACGCACATCCCCGCGCCCTGAGGACGAGAGCCCTGCCGGACTGCGGAGGCCCAACACCTCATGCTCGACCCGTAGACAGCGGACCAAGAGCGGTTCGGCCCCGCCTGCTTTACATATGGCCGGCTACCGGACGCTTTCCGTGAAGGCCGCGTTGCAGTGGGCGTTCCATGTCGAATGCCCTTTTCACAGGGTGCGGCCCATACGCCCCAGTGGACGTTCCACCGGCCCACACCGTCCCGGTGCCCACCGCCGGCCATGCCGTGGTCCGCACCCTGCCTGCCCCGTCGTCCTGATCATGATGAGGCCGGTGACCCTGTGGTGATCACTGGACACACCCTCCGGCGAGTTGTGCTCACCGTGGTGGCCGGGGCTGCTCATCGGACCACTCGCCCTGTGCCGCGAGCTGGCGGGGCAGCACCGGAGGATGGCATAGCGTCGGAGCATGGACCCTCGGGAGACCACGACCTTGACGTCTCATCAGCGCAGGACACTCCTGGGCCTGGGCTTGCTGTCCTGTGCCGTGTCGATCGCGCGCGGATTAGCCACTGCCCCTAGCCCGTCCGGAAACACTCTTTCCACCGGTTGGCTGGTCGGTGCAGCACTCGGTACCGGGTTCCTCGTCATCTTGTACGCGATCGTGCTTGTCCCCTTGGCCCTGGGACGGGCGTGGGCCTCGACGCTGGGGGCGGTGTTCGCCGGTATCGCCGTCGCCGGGGCCCTGACCGATCTGGCTGGACTCAACGGGGCACTGACCCTGCCCGCGGTGGTGCTCACCGCCTGCCTCATCGGGGTCAACATCGGCTGGATCCGGCGCGAGCGTGAGGACAGCGGATGGGTGGGCCTGGGCACCTGTCTGCTGACGTTGCTGATGTTCGGGGTGGAGCTGGTCGTCCTCCTCGTGCAGGGCGAGCCCACGCCGGGGGAGCTGCTGCCGCGGATGCTGATCATCGCGGGGGCCTTCGCCGTGGCAGTGGCCATCCGGCGGCGCTGGAAGCGCTCCGCCAACCAGGATCGGCTGCCCACATCGACCGGACCCCCGGGCGCCGAACGCTGAGAAGCCCGGCCCCGGCTGGCGGGGTCACGTCACGGGGTCCGGCACACGGTGTGGAAGCGGCCCCGCCGCTACCCGCGCCGACGAGACCGGGCACGGGATCCTGGTGCGCCGTCAGCCGGGCGCCGAGGGTGACACTGATCGACCGGGCGGCGCCGGTGCCTGGAGGAGAGGAGGTGAGATGCCGGTCCTTCTGGTGGCGACTCTGTTCGGTGTGGCCGCAGCGGCATCCATCCGCCGGAAGGCGGTGTCGGTCTCGCTGCATCTGGTGATCGGTCCGTGGGTCGGCGCCGTCGCAGCCGTGCCGGTCGCTCCTGCCGCGTGGTTGCTGGCTACGGCGGTGAGCTGGGTCGAAGGATGCTGGTACTCGGGCGAACCGGGTGTCCCGAGCAGTTTCCGTACTCTGCTGGGCCTCGCTTTCGCTCCGTTCAGCTCCGACTTCGCCGGGATCGCACTGATGATCCCGGCCGCCGTCACGACTCTTGCCGTGGTGCTGACCACTGACCGGTTCCAGAGGGGAGACACTCGATGAACCAAAACCAATGCACGAGCAGGTGACGTCGACGGTGCACGTCGGAGCACGAGGTGCGCGCTCGATCCACGAACTCGCCGACGCTCCGAAGCGAAATCAGACCCCGGTGATAGCCTTCACAGACGCAACGGAAGTGGTGTCATGCACAACAAGGTCCGTCTCGCTGCCGTGGTCGTCCTGCTTCTCGCGCTGGGCGTTTTCGCCGTCACCGAGTGGGCGCCGGTGTTGCTCTTTCTGCCCGCGGCAGGAGGTGCGCTGCTGGTGCACAACTACGGGGCATTTACGCCAGGGCGAGCACGGCGCGACAGGGAGCACCCACGCCATTGACCTGCACGGTCACGGCTGAAGACCCCTGAAGCCCTCCCCAGCTGATTGGCCTGACCTGATTGCGCGTGAGGTTCGGCAGTGCAGGGGAGGGCCGTGTCGGTCCTGGGCGCCGCAGTGTTCTCGGCACCTACAGTGGAAGGAACCAGTAGCATCCTGGGCCCGATAGGAAACGAGGACCGTCATGCGCAGACCACTGGTGACCATGCTCCTCACGCCCACCGCCGCGCTGGCCCTCGTCGGTTGCGCCGGTCCCGGGTCCGGTGTCTACGACGGTGAGCAGTCCGCGTCCGATGTGCTGCCGGCCCAGGTCACCGCCGAGGAGCACGACTACGACCCGGACAGTTCGCGGTTGCTGGCCACGCACCACGGGCATCAGTTCTTCGCCGTGTCCTCACCGAGGATGGGCGACTGTCTGCTCAGTTTCGCTCCGGACGCCCCGGAGACCTGGGTCGCGGGATGCACCGCGTCCGGGGGCCGTATGGGCACCAGCGGCCAGATCGGCGTGAAGACCGACTACGCCCCCGACGGGTTGCCCGAGGAGGAGGCCCCGGAAGGGTGGACCCGGCTCACCCCACAGCTGCAGGTCACCGAGGACTGACCGGTGAGCACCAGGCCTTCGGGCTCCGGCGGGATCATCACCGACCCGGTCAGCGCGGTCATCGGCATCGTCGTCGGGTTCCTCGCCGACGCCGCCGGTGGGGGGCCGGTGCTTCGTGCTCAGTGCCAACCAGTTCCGCACCCGGGCGGACCTGCCCGGAGACGTCCACTCCGTCCAGGGCGGGGAGACCGGCGAACGGGCGGAACGGCCGGTGCAGGCCTGAGAGGACGAACGCCCCTGCGCATACGGAGGGCCCACCCGACCACCGACCACGACGACCCAGTACGAGGAAGACCATGAGCAAGCGACCCCGCCCCAGCAGCAACGAGCCCGCCCGACCCAAGCGCAGCCTCTTCCGGCGCTTCGACGACCTGTCGATGCGCTTCTACGGGCCGGCCGAGCGCAGCCGCCAGGACCTGCGTGGCCAGGACCAGCCCAGCGAACAGACACGGCAGTGGTACGAGAACCTGCAGCAGGAATACGTCACGGAGAAGGACGCTTCCGGCCGCACCTACCTGCGACCCCGCCGCCCCGAGGACGGGGCTCCCCCTTCCTCGGACAAGCCGCAGTAACCGCCATGATGACCCCGCTGAGCCGTTCCTAGAATCGGACGATCTGAGCGTCGGGCCCCGATCCCCTCAGCGCGTCACCGCCCAGGACGTGCAGTAGGGGTTCGTTGGATGACCCGCGCTCCGATGGGAGAAGGACCCAGCTCGGACAGTGCTCACCCCCACAACCGGGGCGTTCCCGAGTGCACACTGTCCGTGATGAACTGGACCCCCAGGCACAGCGGAGGGAGGCAGCGAGCATGCAAGGCACGACGAAGCAGACGATCGGCATCGTGGTGATGACGACCGGGGCCATCACGGTGTTCCACTCCTTCGAGCTCCACACGGTCGGACCGTTCTGGTTGGGCGGTTCCGTCACGATCATCGGTGTGGCACTGGGAGTGCTGGGGTGGAAGCTGATCTCCCGCGGCCGCAGCGACGTCGCCCTGGAGGCGGCGCGGTACAACGACGAGCAGGTCGCCCGCCACCAGGAGGACCTTGCCGGTGACGGTCCGCGCCCACACCGTCAGGACCCGTCGTCCGAGTACGCCCCCGCGGAAGAGTCCTCGTTGGAAGACCCGCCAGAGAGGCGGTCGTAACTCCGGCGCCGATTCCCGACATCCGCACGATCGGCGCCCGTGCGAGCTGCCGTCAATCGGCGCCGGCGCAGCCCTCGACACCGGCGGAGACGAGCGGACGATCGTCGTCTTGGTCACCGCCATCACGGCCCTGACCTACGTCATCGCCGTGCTCGCCATGGCGGTCTGCCTCCACGAGCGTGACACCGAGCTCGATCCGGCGAAGTAGCCGGACGACCACGGGCTCAACCCGGCGGAAACGTCACTGGGCCTGGTTGGTGCTCGAAGTGCTTCATTGCAGTTGGGGTTGCCGTGGCGTGCGCCCGCCGGTCTTCGAGGAGGCGTTACAGGGCCTGGAGGTACCGGCGAGTGTAACGCTGCTGCAGGCGACGGCTGATCGGCGCCCCGGCACGGGACCACCACGTGCCGGGGCGGGAGAACGCGGTGAGGGTGAACACGACGACATCGTCGTCCCGCCATTCGACACAGAATCTCTCCTCGCCTCGTTCGGGGTGGCCCGGCAGAGTGCCGTAGGCGAATCCTCGCCGGCGCTCCTCCTCCACGACGTAGACCACCTGGCACGCGAACGAGATCCGCAGCAGGTGCCGGCCCAGGCGAAGGCGCACACGGCTGCCCGGCTCGACGCGAGCGGTGGTGGCCGTGACCGTCAGGCCCGCTGCTCGGTGCACCTGCCAGCTCATCAGGCGTTCCGCGGCTCGGTTGAACGTCGACTCACCGTGGCCGATGACCCGGTGGACCACCAGGTGCTCGTATCCGTCGGGCAACTGCCCGGCGGTGGCGCCGACCTCCGGGTACGACAGCGGATGATCCATCAGGGTCATAGTGCTCACTATGCCAAGGGAACGCTGCACCGATGGCTGATCGGCGGGGGACCGGGGCGCACAGCATCTGGGCACGGCGACTGAGAGGGACTCCGTGTGCCTGTTGAGGGGTGTCAGATTGGGGTAGGGGGTGCGTTGGTCGACACGCCGGGACCTCTGCCGCGGTCTCGGTCCGTATGCTCCGGTGCGTCTTGACAAGCTGATCGGCGCCCCGGACTGTGGCTGTGTCGCGACATGACGACGTCGACTCCTCGGGTGCGGAGGTTGAGATGGACAGTTCGGTGTTCGACGAGGCTTCATCGAGGTCCCCGGCAGCGTCCCCGGCCGGGTTGGACGAGGCTGTTGCGGCGATGATGCGCATCGGGCGCATCCCAGGGGTGTCCTTGGCCGTGGTCGATCACGAGCGGCTGCTCCACGCGGGTGGGTACGGTGTTGCGGATCTGGGCGCCCGGGTCAGAGCGACACCGCGGACGGCCTACCTGTGGTTCTCCATGACGAAGATCGTCACCGCCACCGCTGTCATGCGCTTGGTCGAGTCAGGGCACATAGGGCTGGACGCGCCGGCAGCCGACTACGTGGACTACTTGACTGGCCCTGAGCCGGGTCTGCCCACGGTGGGCCAGTTGCTGACCCACACGGCGGGGCTGTCGAATCCGTTGCCCCTGCGGTGGGTGCATGCTGCGCAGGATGAGCCTCCGCCGGTCGAAGACATGCTGCGGAGCCTGATGCGTCGTCGGCGTGCCTACCGATATGCGGCAGGAGGAACGGCTCGGTACTCCAACGTCGGATACCTGGCACTGGGGCAGATCATCGAAGCGGTGACCGGCACGTCGGTGGAGACCTACGTGCGGCAGGCCGTGCTGGAGCCGGTGGGCATGACGGGCACCGGCTTCGCGTACCAGCCTGGCGCGCCGGCAGCGGTCGGGTACGTGCGGGCGCCACGGGTGGCCGATCCCGTGCTGCGGCGAATGCTGCCCAGGGACGTGGCCGGGTCCCGCACCGGGCCTTGTCTGGGGTTGCGCCCGTTCTACGTCGACGGGCCGGCATATGGGGGACTCGTAGGTGATGTGGTCGACGCCGCACGGTTCCTGCGCATGCACCTGGCCGACGGGCAGATCGATGGGCGCAGGATCCTCTCGGCGGACACGACCCGCGCGATGCGCGTGATCGGGCACCCGGGCAAGCCCTTTCACCACGGCATCGGGTGGTTCCGCCGCCCCGGTCCAGGAGCGCAGGAATGGGTGGAGCACTTCGGGGCCGGCGCCGGGTTCTGGAACGTCATGCGCCTGTACCCCGACCGGGACCTGGGCATCGTGGTCATGACCAACAGCACCACCGGCTACGACTTCGACCCCGTCTTCTCGCTGCTGACGAAGGCCACCTGGCCCTGACCTCGAGGCGCCCGGACCGGGTGACGTGAAGTGCGCTGCTGGCGCCCGTCCGGTGACGGGGTGTGTCGGTTCGAGCGGGAAACCCTGAGGGGCGATGCCTGGGTCAGGTCGTGCTTCAGTCCCGCCGTGGGCAGGGTGCGGTGTCCTGGTTGCCGTCAGCCGGGTGTGGGCGGGTTGGTTCGCAGGAGGGGGTCCAGGTAATCGATCAGGGCCTCCTCGTCCAGGTGCGGGATGCGCAGGCCGATGTATCCGTCGGGTCGGATCAGGTAGATCGCTTGCCGATTGACCCCGTACCGGTGGCAGACCTCCAGCGTGGGGTCCAGCAGGACGGTGTGGTGCAGGTCGGCGGCTGCGGGCCCGTCGGCGTCGGGAAGCACCAGGTGCGTTGCGACGTCAGGGCCGTAGAGCTGGTCGAACCGGTCTGCGAGGGCGACCATGTGCTGGACATCAGCGGGGGTGCCCCTTCCGGTGGTGAAGAGCAGCACCGTGAAGTGCGGTCCGTGCAGGTGCTCGAAGAGGCGGGTCTGTTCGGTGCTGTCGGGAGTGTTCAGGAGCGCGTCGGGCGCCCGGTCACCGGCGTGCGGCCCGCGGCCGGACCGGCGCCACCTCCCCGGACGTGCCTGGGGCGCTGACGAGGCGCTGGAGACGTCCACGGCCAGTGAGCAGTGGTGGTAGCTGACGTCGAGCTGGTTGCCGGCGGCCAGGATCGCTTGTTGGATCCGGGGCAGGCGCAGCAGCGGCATGAGCAGACGCTCACGGACAACGGTCATGACCGGATGCGCGGAGAACACCGTGGTGTGTCCTGCATCGGAGCCTTTGAGCACCGCTTGGGCAACGGGCCGACGTTCCTCCTCGTAGGTGTCCAGCAGCCGGTCCCCGGATGTTCCGCGCAGTACGAGGGCCAGTTTCCAGCCGAGATTGTAGGCGTCCTGGATGCCGGTGTTCATGCCCTGGCCCCCGGCCGGGCTGTGCACGTGGGCGGCATCGCCCGCCAGAAAGGCCCGGCCCACCCGATAGCGCTCGACCAGCCGGACACTGCTGGTGAAGTCCGACAACCATGTCGGATGCGACAGATGGATGTCGCTGCGCCCGGCGCGTTCCCGGAAGAGCCGCTGGAAGAGCTGGAGACTGGCGGGTTCCACCTGGCCGTGTTCGTCCGGGTGCACGGTGGCCTGGACCTGCCAGGCCCGTTGACCGGGGAAGGGGCTGGCGGCGACGTAGCGGTCGGCGTCGAACCACACATGGGCCGCTTCCGGGTCCAGGCCGCTGATCTCCACGTCACCGAAGACGAAATGCTCCGCATGGGCGTCTCCGACCAGTGCAACTCCGAGACGTTTCCGGACCCGGCTGTGCCCGCCGTCGCAGCCGACGAGGTATCGGCTGCGGATCCTCCGTGTTCCGCCCGTGGTCGTGTGCCGGATGGTTGCTGTCACCTCGGATTCGTCCTGGGTCAGGTCCTGCAGTTCCTGACCCAGTTCCGCGCTGCCACCGAGGGCTGCCAGGCGGGCGCGCAGGATCTGTTCCGTGCGCCACTGCGGCAGCAGCACCAGATTCGGGTAGGGCACCGCAGGCAACGGATCACGGCCGGGCAGATGCAGGTCGGCCAGCAGCTTCCCGCCCACGTGCCAGCGCACCCGAACGTCTCGCGACCAGCCCTGGGCCAGAACCGGCTCGATCACCCCGAGGTCGGCCAACACCTCCAGCGTTCGGGGCTGGATGCCCTTGCCCCGAGAACTCCCGTGATGTTCAGAGGCCAGGTCGATGACCCGGCAGGTGATGCCGCGTCGGCGCAACTCGCACCCGAGCGTCAGTCCCGTGGGTCCGGCCCCCACCACCAGCACCTCCGTGGTTTCCGCGGCGGCGTCGTCCATGTCAATCCCTCCAGATGTCCTCTGTGGATAGGCATCAGGGGCTCTTCCGGGGGACGCCCCTCAATGCGGCTGGTCGTTGCGTTGCTCGAGCTGCCGGTCAATGCCCTTATGGTGGACCGTCGCATGGACTGCGGGTCCGTGGTGCACCGTCCGTTCTGCTGCTGGTCCTGGGGCGCGTGCGAGGTGGCGCGCGCAGCCATGGCTCACTCACGGCGGGGAGCCCGACGGGGCCCCGCAGCGCGAGGTGCACGACGGCCGGCACCTGCCTCAGACAGGTCGTGCCCTCGCCCTCGATCGACCCTCGCGCCACCGTGCCCTGTGGCAGCGTCATGGTGTTGACGACGGTCAGGCCGAGCCCTGCTGCGGTGATGGATCGCGGCTGCGGCGGCCGTGGTGACCACTACCAGCGCGATGGGGGCTGCGAGGTTCTGATCGGCGTCCTGGAGCAGTCCGTCCACCAGAGCTCCGTTGTTGTTGCACGCGTTGTACACCCCGTGCACGAATCCGGCGGCCAACAGACTGCCGCCGGTGCCCCGCAGGAACACCCCGACCAGCAGTCGCATCGCCACCCCCAGCACCAGGACGCCGCCCAGCGCTGGAAGCACGTCCGACTCACCGATCAGAACGATCGGCACATGGATCGCCGAGAACGGAACCGCGGTCAGCAGCGCGGCCACGAAGAGATGGTGGCGCCGTTCGAGGCGCGTTTGAACGAAGCCGGCCCACACGGTCTCCTCCCAGAGATGGATCACCACGACAGCAGTGACCAGCAGCACGACTCCCTGCACCAGGCTCTCCGCGGCGTCGTCGGTGTCCAGGGACCCACCCAACAGCAGCCCGACGCCCAGCGTGGCCGCAGGCAGCGCGAGCAGGATCATCGCCCACCATGCGCCGAGCCGCCATCGGAGCAAACGGCGCCACACGTGCCGTGCTGCTGCGGGCCCCTCGCTGACGGCCGTCACCCACAGCGCGGCCGGGAGCATGACGCACCACGTCACCCCCAGCGCGAACAGCTCCGCCGGCAGCGCCCCGGTGCCGATCACTGCGCGGTCGGCCAGCAACGGCACGCTCAACACGGGCCACCCCAGCCCGAAGACGATCACGAAGAACGCCGCCAGCGGTCGGCGGCACACGATTCCCCGCACCCCGGAGGTGTGCGGGGGTGTCATTACCGGCTCGCACGCTGGTGGACGAGAACGCTGCGCATGGGTCCGACCTCGATCATGTGTTCATCCGGGACGACAACCGGTGGAGGTGCTCGCACGATGCATCAGCCGGTGCCCGTCCACGGGTCGGCGCACCCGGCACGACCCATGACATATGCGGCCTTTCCCCCGGAATCTGCCCGTGCCCTGAGATTAGGCACAATCGTCCTGCCCGGTACAGCCTCGGATCGTGGTGGTCATGAAAGGGCAGTCATGTACCGGACCACTTCTCGGTGCTGATCGGCTTCTGGGGCGTCGAGGATGGGCTCATTGGAAGTCTGCGACGGGATCGAGGGCCTGCCGGAGGCGATCTCGACCACCTGGGACCGTACGGTCGTGCAGCTGTGCGAGAGCTCCTGGGCTTCAGCTCGTGCCGTTCTTGGAGTACGACGTGGAGCTCCCCCCGATGATCGGCACGACGAACGCGATCGAGTCGATCAACGCCCCCTGCCGCAGGGCGGCGCGGGCCCGAGGGCACTCCCCGCACGAACAGGCCGCGCTGAAGTGCCTGTCCCTGGTGGCTCGGTCCCTCGACCTCACCGGCGGCGGCAGAGGACGATGGGTGATGAGGTGGAGGCCCGCGCTGAACGCGTTCGCGTTTCCCCTTCGCCGGACGGCTCGAGAGAACCGCTCCCTGATGGAAACCGCCGCACCCCACACACCGTTCATCGGACAGTCCCTCCTGCGGACGTCTCCGCGTCCCTCGCAAGGTTGCGGTGCGCGGTCGTCAGCTACGGGACGTCCGTTCATTAAGCCATGTTGCTCGGTCCTGTTCTGTCGGGTCAGACGGGCCGTACCGTGGCCCCCACTACTACTGACGCTTGAGTTTCTTTTTGGGGAGTTGACGGCAATGGCGCCGAAGACAGTATTTCTGGCATTCGCGGAACAGGACGAGCTGTACCGGGATCTGTTCACCACGCAGTGGGCACGGTCCGGGGACCAAGCCCGTTTTCTGGATTCACCCGCGGGCGCGGCGTGTCCGGACGAGTGGAAGAAGGACGTGCGGGAGCGGATCCGTGGTTGTGACGGGGTGATCGCGTTGATCGGCGGGGCCACACCGGACTCACCCGTGGCGCGGTGGCAGATCCGCTGCGCGGTCGCCGAGGGCAAACCGTTGATGGGCCTGTGGGTGGAGAAGAAATACCGGGGGAAGCCGACCGAGATGGGCCCGGCGCGCTGTGAGAGCTGGACCTGGGAGAACATCGGGGACTTCCTCGACCGTCTCTGATCCGACAGCCACCGGACACCACCGATGCGCGCGGCGGACAACAGGACTCGGTCGGAACTGATGCGCGATCACATGCCCCGAGATCTGACCGGCCCGTGGAGCGGGCATGTCCGGGATCCGCAGACGCGGTTGCGCAGTGACGGGACGATTCACCGACACCGGATGCAAAGCGGTGCAGTCGTTCCACTTCGCACATGGCCGATCACAGGCTGGCCGGGACGGGTGCGGTGCTGGTGCGGGGAACGAGCTGGGTGGGCAGCAAGATGTGCTCGCCGGCTGCGGCGGTGTCCTCCGCCGTGGCGTCGAGGCGGCGCAGCGCCAGGTCCACGGCGGTGCGCGCGAGCCGGCGGGGGTCCTGGGCCAGGCTGGTGAGGTCGAGGTAGGGCAGGGACGCCTGCTCGGAGTCGTCGAACCCGACCACCGACAGGTCATCGGGCACGCGCCGGCCCAGGAGGCGGGCCTGGCTGATCACCCCGACGGCGCAGCGGTCGTTGAAGGCGATCACGGCGGTCGGGGCGGGATCGTGGGCCAGGAGCCGAGTGATGGCGGCGGCGCCGCCGGCCTCCGAGGCGGCCCCGGGCACGATCAGCATCTGGTCGCTGAGGCCGGCCGAGGTCATGGCGTCCTGGTAGCCGGACCGGCGACGCGCCCCGCCGGCCTCGCGGTCGGCGTCGATGTAGGCGATCCGTCGGTGCCCGAGACCGAGAAAGTGCTCCACGGCCAGGACCGCACCGCGGTGGTCGTCGGCGGCCACGCTGTCGAAGACCGTCGAGTCGAAGGCCCGGGTGACCGAGACGACCGGCAGGGTCGTACTGATCCGTTCGAGGCGGGTCTGCGGCAGGGCGCTGCCGAGCAGGACCAGCGCCTCGCACCGGTCGCGCAGCAGCGCATCGAGGGCGGCCTCCTCGGTCCGGTGCGGCGTGACGGCCGAGAGCACCATGTCGTAGCCCCGCTGCTGGGCGGCGGTGTGGAGACCGTCGAGGATCTCCCCGTGGAAGGGCTGCACCGGTTCGAAGGCCACCCCCAGCAGCCGGGAGCGTCCCTGGCGCAGCAGACGGGCCCGTTCGTCACGGCGATAGCCCAGCTCGGCGGCCACGGCCAGCACATGGGCGCGGGTCTCCTCGCTGGCGCCGGGAACGTCGCGGAAGACGATCGAGACCAGGGGCTGGGACACCCCGGCCGCCCGCGCGACGTCGCGCATGGTGACGCGACGCCCGGACGGGCGGCCGGGGGCCTCCTGGTCTGGGGCGTCCGGGGTCACGCGGAGGACGTGGTGAAGGCGTCCCGGAATCGGGTCAGGGCCGCCTCGGGGTCGGCGGCGGCAAAGGCCTCCATCGCGATCACTCCTTCGTATCCGGTCTCGGCCAGGGCGGTGGCCACCCGGGGGTAGTGGATCTCCCCGGTGCCGGGCTCGCACCGTCCGGGTACGTCCGCCACTTGGATCTCTCCAATATACGGAAGAGCCCGTGCGCACAGCTCCACCAGGTTCCCCTCCCCGATCTGGGCGTGGTACAGGTCCAGGTTCAGCCGCAGGTGCGGGCTGTCCACGGCCGCGACCAGGGCCAGGGTGTCCTCGGCACGGGCGAAGGGCACCCCGGGGTGGTCGAGGGCGGTGTTGAGGTTCTCCAGGGTGAAGACCCGCCCGTGGAGTTCGCCCAGCCTCGCCAGCCGCTCCAGGGTGCGGGCCGCGGCCAGCCAGTCCGCCCCGGTCACCACCAGGTGCGGCACCACGGGAAGCCCCTGGGGGTCGAGACCGGTGCCGTGGACGTTGAGCCGGGGGCAGTCGATGACCTCGGCCGCGGCCAGGGACTCCTCGGCGGTGCGCAGCAGGTGTGCTGCCCCGTCGGGGTCCACGAGGCTGCCGCGCACGTAGCCGGTCATCGACCCGAACCGGGCACCGGTGGCGGCCAGGGCCGGCAGGTCCTTGGTGGTCCAGTCCCAGATCTCGACCTCGAACCCGGCGTCGTGCAACCGCCGCACGCGCTGCTCGAAGGGGAACTCGACGAAGAGCATCTCCGCGTTGGCCGCCAGGGTGAAGCCGCTCACCGGGCCGCCTCGACCACGTCGAGGGCCACCGGCGCGCCGGTGCGGCAGGACTCGATGCACCCCAGCGCGATCCGCAGCGCGTCCTCGGCGGCGTCGACCCCCGGCCCGTCCACCGGGTGCCCCAGGGTGGTGTCGGTGAAGGCCTGCAGCTCGGCCGTGTAAGCGGTGCGCATGGACTGCGTGTCGGCGCGGACGGTGTCGATGCCGATGCCCTCGGAGCCGTAGTAGCGCATGCTCGAGGCCGCCAGCTCCCCGGCGGTGACCATGCCGGCCGAACCGAAGGCCTCCGCCCGGGTGTCGTAGCCGTAGGCGGTCGAGAAGCTGGCCTCGGCCGTGGCGATCGCCCCGTTGTCGTAGCGGATCGTGACCACCGCGGTGTCCAGCAGCCCGGAGTCCTTGTACTCGGGGGCCACCAGGGCATCGGCTGCGGCGTAGACCTGCACGGCCCGGGCGCCGGGGTTGAGGAAGTTCAGGGTGTCGAAGTCGTGGATCAGCGTCTCCAGGAAGATCGTCCACGGGGCCACCGCCGCCGGGTTCGCCAGCCCCGGGTCCCGGGTGGTCGAGCGCAGCAGCTGCGGAGTGCCGATCCGCCCGGCGTCGATCATCGCCCGCGCCTGCGGGAAGCCGTCGGCGAAGCGGCGGTTGAACCCGATCCGGAACAGCACCCCGTGGGCCTCCACAGCCTGCCGGATCCGGTCGATCTCCTCCAGGGTCATCCCGGCCGGCTTCTCGCAGAAGATCGCCTTGCCCGCCGCGGCGACCTGTTCCACCAGGGTGGTGTGGAAGCGGGCCGGGGCGGTGATCACCACCGCGTCGATGACCGGGTCGGCCAGCAGGTCGGCGATGTCGGTGTACGCGGCCGCCACCCCCAGCTCCGCGGCCAGGCGGGCGGCGGCACCCTCGACCGGATCGGCGATCGCGACCAGTCGGGCGTTGGGCACGGCGCGCGTGATCAGTTCGGCGTGGCTGGAACCGATCCGGCCGGCGCCGATCAGACCGATGTTCAAGGTGCGGGGCTCGGACACGGGATTCTCCTTCACATCAGGGGTGGAGCGCGGACGGGGATGCCCAGGAACGATGTTCCCACCATGTCCTGACAAACCCTTGGCAGAAACACTAGTACGTACTAGTGTGATCGGCAACACAAACTCAGGGGTGAGCTGAAGCAGTGCACCGAGGCGCAGCCACCCCTGCCGTGGAAGGAGATATTCGTGACCGCACGACACGTTCCCAGCCCGCCCCGCTTGCACCGTCCGGAAGCACTGATGGCCGCACTCTTGTCCCTGCCGCTCGACAGGAACTCCCCGGTCCCCCTCTATCACCAGCTCGCCCTGGCCCTGGAGGGTGCTATCCGCAGCGGGGCTCTGGCACCCGGCACCAGACTCGACAGCGAGATCGAGCTGGCGGCCCGATGGCATGTCGGCCGCGTCACCGTGCGCAGCGCCCTGCAGCGCCTGGCCGATGCCGGTCTGGTGATCCGCACACGACGAGTCGGCACCTACGTCACCTCTCCCCACCAGTGGGCGCGCCCTCATGCGCCCGCCACGGTGTAGCAGAGGTTGGCCGACGCTCGCTCCACGCCCCTCGGGGCGGCCGCCCACCGGAGTCACCGCCTGATGGCCCGGACGATCGAACCGCACTTCACCTGCACCCGCCACAGCACCGCGCAGCGTTCTGCCTCCGTGGCCGAACCGCGAAGCCGACATGACGAACAACCCGTCACCGGACCGGTGCTGGCCGCGATCCACACCTGTTGCACCAGGTCCTCAATCAAGGAGTTCACATGTCTCACCACTCTCCGGGCGACAGCCGGGTCGCCCTTCCACCGCTGACCGGCGGGCCGCATCGCAAGCGGCTCGGACTGATCTCGGTCGTGGCCTGCCTGGGCGGGCTGCTGTTCGGCTACGACACCGGGGTGACGAACGGCGCCGAGGGGCCGATGGCCCAGGACCTGGGCTTGAACCTGATCCAGTTGGGCGTGGTGGTCAGTTCGCTGATCTTCGCGGCCGCCGTCGGGGCCCTGGTCTGGGGCCGGGTCTCGGATGCCTGGGGCCGGCGCAGGACGATCATCCTGCTGGCGGTGCTGTTCTTCGTCGGTACCGCGCTGGTGGTCTTCTCGCCGGCGTCTCCGGAGCCGGGAACGTTCTCCTCGACGGGGTTCACGGTCCTGGTCTTCGGGCGGATCATGATCGGCCTCGCCGTGGGTGGAGCCTCGACGGTCGTGCCGGTGTACCTGGCAGAGCTCGCCCCCTACGAGATCCGCGGGTCGATCACGGGCCGCAACGAGCTGGCGATCGTGTTCGGACAGCTCTCCGCCTTCGTCATGAACGCGATCATCGCCGTCACGCTCGGCGACGTCGTGGACGGGGTGTGGCGCATCATGTTCGCCGTCTCCGCGCTGCCGGCGGTCGCCCTGTTCATCGGGATGCTGCGCATGCCCGAATCCCCCCGCTGGCTCACCGAGAAGGGCCGGTACGACGAAGCCCTGGCGGTGCTCGAGACGGTCCGCCCGGCCGATCGCGCGAGAGCCGAGCTGCAGGAGATCGAGCGCATCGCGGCCATGGAGGTCGAGACGCACCAGGTCGGGCTGAAAGCGGTTCTGACGAACAAGTGGCTGCGACGGATCATCCTGGTCGGCATCGGGGTGTCCATGACCCAGCAGCTGACCGGCATCAACTCCGTGATGTACTACGGCACCCGCATTCTGGAGGAGTCCGGGATGACCGAGCAGCAGGCCGTGCTCGCCAACATCGCCTTCGGTGTCGTGGCCGTGATCGGCGGCATCATCGCCCTGTACAACATGGACCGGCTCGACCGGCGCAAGACCTTCATCATCGGCTTGTCGTTGACCACGACCTGCCACGTGCTGATCGGGATCGCCGGCAACCTGCTTCCCGAAGGCAGCCCGGCCCGCCCGATCGTGATCCTGATCCTCGTGGTCGCCTTCGTGCTCTCGATGCAGACGTTCCTGAACGTCGCCGTCTGGGTGTGGCTCGCGGAGATCTTCCCCCTGCACATGCGGGGACTGGGCATCGGCATCTCGGTGTTCTTCGGCTGGACCATGAACGGTTTCCTGGCCCTGTACTTCCCGACCCTGGTGGGCACGGTCGGGATCTCGGGCACGTTCTTCCTCTTCGCAGGCATCGGAGTGCTGGCCCTGATCTTCGTCGCCACCCAGGTCCCCGAGACCCGGGCCCGCTCCCTCGAAGACCTCGAGGAGGACGTCACCACCGGAGCGATCTACCAGGTCGCCAAGCCCGCCGACGCCCACCAGGCCTGACCCCCGGAGCTCTGCTGCCCAGAGCTCGATCCGCCGGAACCGTGGGGCAGGTCAGATGGCCCTGCCCCACGGCTCCCAGACACTGCAGGGTCTG